>CBDUKI010000069.1:0-10207 GCA_965367765.1 uncultured Henriciella sp. | reverse complement strand
CACCCGATCATCATTGATCAGGCCCTCAGCCTCCAGACGGGCCGCCACACTGGAGAATCCTTCACCAGCCTCAACCGTGAAGGGATGATCAGACGCATGTGGCCCGGTGGCCGTCATTTCGCCCTGCAGCCAGAACCAGCCGCCACCCAGCGCCGCGGCAACCAAGACAAATAGAACGAGAGCAAGCGCTATGACGGCTTTAACAAATCGCATGAAGACCTTCTGTGCCCCCGGTGGCCCCTATACGAAATGACACAAAGGTTGAAAAAGCGCTACTCGACCTTGCGGAGAATCAACGAAGCGTTGGTGCCGCCAAACCCGAATGAGTTGGAGATCGCAGCTCGAACAGGCGCTTTCTTAGCCGTGTGCGGGATCAGGTCGATCTCTGTCTCGACGCTCGGATTATCGAGGTTCAGCGTCGGTGGCATAACCTGGTCGCGAATGGCCAGCGCACAGAACGCTGTTTCAATTGCCCCGGCACCGCCCAGCAGGTGCCCGACCGCAGATTTGGTGGACGACAGAGACAGTTTCTTGGAGTGATCGCCAAACAGGCGCTCGACCGCACCGACCTCACCCTCATCGCCCTTTGGCGTCGAGGTGCCATGCGCGTTGACGTAATCAATGTCCTCAAGCGACATGCCGAGATTGCGTGCGGCATGGTCAGCCGCCATTTTCATCGCACGGTAGCCACCCTCAGCGCCTTCGGCGGGGGCCGTGATATGATAGGCATCGCCGGTCAGTCCATAGCCAGCCACCTCGGCATAAATTTTAGCGCCGCGTGCCTTGGCATGCTCATATTCTTCCAGGATGAGGACAGCGGCCCCTTCACCCATGACGAAACCATCGCGATCACGGTCATAAGGCCGCGAGGCTTTTTTCGGTTCATCATTGAAATTGGTCGACATAGCCTTTGCCGAGCAGAAACCGGCAATGGCCAGCTTGCAGATCACGGCCTCGGAACCGCCAGCAACCATGACATCGGCATCGCCATACTGGATCAGCCGCGCCGAATCCCCGATGGCATGGGCACCTGTAGCACAGGCGGTCACGACCGAGTGATTAGGGCCTTTGAAGCCATGCTTGATGGAGACTTGCCCGGATGCCAGATTGATCAGCGCCGACGGAATAAAGAACGGGCTCACCTTGCGCGGGCCGTTCTCGTAAAGATTGATTGCAGAGTCATATATGCTCTGCAGGCCGCCGATACCTGAACCGATCAGGACGCCTGTGCGTTCCTTATCATCATCGGTTTCGGCGACCCAGCCAGAATCCTCAACGGCCTCTTCGGCCGCTGCGATCGCATAGAGAATGAATTCGTCAATGCGGCGACGCTCTTTCGCGCTGGTCACCTTGTCAGGATCAAACACGTGAGGGTCGTCGGCACTGCCGCCGCCACGTCCATCGGCATAAGGCACCTGGAACGCAATTTTGCAGGCGGTGTCAGATGGATCGAACCGATCAATCGGCCCGGCCCCGGACTCCCCTGCAATCAGACGCTCCCAAGTCGCTTCGCGGTTACCCGCAAGCGGCGAAACGATCCCGATACCCGTAATAACAACGCGGCGCATTCGTTCAGCTCCTTAAGATACGTGAGCCTTGATGTGAGACACTGCATCACCGACGCTGCGAATGCTTTCCTGAACATCGTCAGGAATTTCGATATTGAATTCTTCTTCGAAAGCCATGACCAGCTCGACCAGGTCGAGAGAGTCTGCACCCAGGTCGTCAATGAAGCTCGCAGCCTCTACAACCTTGTCACCTTCAACGTCGAGATTTTCGACTACGATTTTTTTAACGCGATCTAGAACGTCAGACATGGAGAACCTCTCTAAATACTGTCTGTAGGACAAGCTCTTGCGAACTCTGTGTTGCGGTTAGCACACAGTTTAACCAATCGCCAAGCCCTTGTTACTGTTACAACTGCGGCGATCAAATCATCGCCATGCCGCCATTCACATGCAGGGTTTGACCCGTTACATATGAAGCTTCAGCAGACGCCAGATACACCGCAGCTGCAGCAATATCCCCGCCCTGCCCCAGCCGACCTGCCGGAATCTGCCCCAGTAGCGCCTCTTTCTGGGCATCTGGCAGCACATCCGTCATGGGCGATTCGATGAAACCTGGCGCAATCGTGTTGGCCGTGATCCCTCGGCTGGCCACTTCCTGGGCCAGCGATTTGGTGAAGCCGATCATGCCGGCCTTGGATGCACAATAATTTGACTGACCCGGATTTCCGGTCACGCCGACAATGGACGTAATGCCTATGATCCGCCCGCCCCGAGCCTTCATCATAGGGCGCACAGCCTTTCGGCAGAGCCGGAAATAGCTTTCCAGATTGACCCGGATAATATCCTGCCAGTCATCATCTTTCATCTGCATCAGCAGCTTGTCCCGGGTCACGCCCGCATTGGCGACCAGGATATCCAGTTTGCCAGCCGCATCGATAGCTTGTCCGACCAGACCATCAGCCTGTTCCGGGTCAGCCAGATCGCCAGCGACAACATAGGTTCGCTCACCAAGGTCGCTGGCAAGAGCTTCGAGCTTCTCCACCCGGCGCCCTGACAAAACGACTTCAGCGCCAGCCGCATGCATGGCGCGGGCAATAGATTCACCAATCCCGCCGGTAGCGCCGGTAACCAGCGCAGTCTTTCCTGTCAGATCAAACATTATCCTTCTCCCTTGAGCCGCGCTGCGACGGCTTCGATTTCTTCTGGCGTGCCCATGACCGTGCCTTCCAACTCGCGGACCGTACGGCGATTCATGACGGTGAGAACCTTGCCAGCACCAGCTTCAACAGTCAGGCCGACCCCTTGGGCGAACATGTATTGAACCGTCTCGGTCCAACGCACCTGGCCGGTCACCTGCTGAACCAGCTGCCGCCTGATCGCTTCCGGGTCGCTGCCTGCCGTGGCGGTGACGTTGGCCACCAGCGGCGTTGATGGTGCGGTGATGGTGATATCCGCCAGAGCTTCAGCCATTGCGTCTGCGGCTGGCTGCATCAAGGAACAATGAAACGGGGCACTGACCGGCAGTGGAACCGCCTTCTTAATGCCGAGTTCCCTGGCGCTTTCGCAGGCCAGGTCGATTGCCGCCTTGCTGCCTGAAATCACGATCTGGCCAGGGGCATTGTCATTGGCGATTTCGCACGGGCCTTGTTTGGCCCCTATGGCGCAAAGCTCGCCTGCTTGCTCCGGCGTCGCCCCCAACAAGGCAGCCATCGCGCCTTCGCCTGCCGGTACGGCTGCCTGCATGGCATTGCCGCGGATGCGCAGTACACGGGCGCAATCTGCAACGGAGATCGCACCAGACGATGCCAGCGCAGAATATTCGCCCAGTGAATGCCCGGCGACGAATGCCGCATCGCCCGCCGTAAAGCCGTAACCCTCCTGCAGCGCCTTCATCGCCGCGACGCTTACGGCCATCAGGGCGGGCTGTGTGTTCGCGGTGAGTTTCAGCTCAGCCTCATCGCCGCTCCACATAAGGCTCGACAGGTCCTGCCCCAGGGCCTCGTCAACCTCGTCAAAGACGGCCTTGGCCGAGGCAAATTGGTCTGCCAGCTCTTTACCCATGCCAATGAACTGGCTGCCCTGGCCGGGAAATATAAAGGCGAACTTGGTCATATGCCGCTCCTGAATCTGTTCTGGCCCGCATAAATCGCTGCGTTCAACGGCGCAACCCGCTTGATTCCCTGTCCGTTTTGCGCTTTACGACGCGCTTCGCAAGGTTTGCGGTCCTCAATTCTGGAATGAGCCAGTCGCGAGGGGCCATCGCTGGACCGGTTTCCCACCTGCCCGGCGCCGCAAGCCAAGAACTGGGATTAGAATATGTCTTTTTATGAACACGTCCTCATTGCGAGGCCGGACATCTCTCCTGCACAAGTTGAGACACTGATGGAGGAACTCACAACGTTCCTCAACAAGCACGACTGCAAAGTCGGCAAAACCGAATACTGGGGCCTGCGCAACCTGGCCTATCCAATCAATAAGCAACGCAAGGGTCACTACGCGCTGTTCAACATTGATGGCCCAGCCAATGCGATCCACGAGCTGGAGCGCGCGCACCGCATCTCAGACGACATCATGCGCTACATGACCATTCGCGTAGATGAGCTGGACGAGACCCCATCCCCAATCGTAGCCCGTAAGGACCGCGGCGAACGCGCTCCACGGCGCGACTAGAGCACGAGAGGAAAATTATCATGTCCAAGAACGTCTCTGGTATGAACATCACCAACATCCCGGCCCGCCGGTCGTTCGGCCGTCGCCGCAAGGTTGATCCGTTTTCTGGTGCCAAGGCCCAGCCGATCGACTACAAGGATGTTAAAACCCTGCAGCGTTACATCTCCGAGAAGGGCAAGATCGTGCCATCCCGGATCACCGCTGTGAACTTCAAGAACCAGCGCAAGCTCGCCCGTGCTATCAAGCGCGCGCGTATGCTCGCCCTGCTTCCATTCACCGTGAAGTAGAGGAGAAGGGTCATGCAAATCATTCTGCTCGAACGTGTCGAGAACCTCGGCAACCTGGGTGACGAAGTTACCGTAAAGAACGGCTACGCACGCAACTTCCTGCTGCCAAATGGCAAAGCTCTGATTGCGAACCACAAGAACCGCGCCCGCTTTGAAGCCGAGCGTGAGATGCTTGAAAAACGCAATGCCGAAGCCCGCTCAGCCGCCGAACAATCCGGTTCGGATCTCGACGGCGCGGCGCTGGTCGTCATTCGCCAGTCTGGCACGACTGGCCAGCTCTATGGTTCAGTCACGGCTCGCGATATCGTCGCGACTGCTGCTGAGCAGGGTTTCTCGATAAAGCGTGACCAGGTTCGCCTGAACGCGCCGATCAAGACTCTGGGCATTCACGCCGTTGGCGTGCGCCTGCACGCTGAAGTGCGTGTCGACATCACTGTCAATGTTGCTCGTTCTGAGGAAGAAGCCGAGCGTCAGGCCGCTGGTGAAGACATCATCGAGACCCTGGCTGCCGAACAGGCTGCCGTGGCCGAAGAGCAAGCCAGCGAAATGGCTGAAGCCGCTGCCGAGCTGGATACGGCTCCAGAGGGCGACGAATAGGCTCTACGGCCTAACCCAAACAAGAAAGCCGCTCCGATCCGGGGCGGCTTTTTTTGTCCACAGCCATCGGTTTGTTGTGAACACCTGAAAACGTCCATGACTTTCCTGCAAGTCAAGACTCCAATCGAGAATGGATAGGGTTAGTGTCGCTGGATGAGTTCCGCTATCGCCCCCATTGATCAACCCGACGAGCCCAAGCGCGACCTGCCGCACAACCTGTCGGCAGAAGCGGCCGTCATCGGCTCTATCCTGTATGATAATAACGCTTTCCAGCGCGTTGCCGACATTCTGCAACCGACGGATTTCTATGCACCAGCACACCAGGAAATCTTCCTGGCATGCCAGATTCTTATCCAAAATGGCCGCGTTGCAGATGGCGTCACGTTGCGCGAGCAATTCGAGAAGGATGAGCGGCTGACGGCCATTGGCGGCGCGACCTATCTGGCGACGTTGCTGGACAGTGCTGCCTTCGGGCCGGAAGTGCAGGACTATGCCCGTATGATTCGCGACCTCGCCATGCGTCGCGAGCTGATCAATATTGGCGCAGGCGTCCAATCGCGTGCCCTCGCTCATGATCGCGAGATGGATGGCTCGGCCCAGGTCGAGCAGGCCGAACGCGATCTCTTCGCCCTGGCCGAGCGCGGTGCCGGATCTCGCGGGTTCACGACCTTTGCCGAAGCGCTGACCGAATCGCTGCAAATGGCGGAAGCGGCCTTGCAGCGCGATGGCAAGATTGCCGGCATTGCCACGCACCTGGATGACCTGGATCATAAATTGGGCGGCTTGCACGGATCTGACCTCCTCATTCTCGCCGGGCGCCCATCCATGGGGAAAACCTCGCTCGCCACCAATATTGCCTACAACGCGGCGGCGGCCTGTCGACGTGAAACACTGGAAGATGGTTCGAAGAAGACTGTCGCCGGGGCGGTGGTTGCGTTCTTCTCGCTGGAAATGTCCTCCGAGCAGCTGGCAACCCGTATCCTTGCTGAACGGACGGGCATCAACGCACACAAGATTCGCCAGGGCGATCTCGACAAGCATGATTTCGAGCGGCTCCGCGAGGCGACGGAAGAATTGCAGAACCTGCCCCTGCACATTGATGATCAGGGCGGCATTTCAGTTAGCCAGCTAGCAGCCCGCGCCCGGCGCCTGCAAAGGCAGGTCGGCGTTGACATGATCGTCATCGACTATTTGCAGCTGCTCTCAGGCTCATCTGGCAAGGCAAACGAGAACCGGGTGCAGGAGATCACCCAGATCACCACCACGCTGAAGGCCCTCGCCAAGGAGCTGAATGTACCGGTCATCGCCCTGTCGCAGCTGTCACGTGCTGTGGAGCAGCGCGACGACAAGCGCCCACAACTCTCTGACCTGCGCGAGTCAGGCTCGATCGAGCAAGATGCAGATGTCGTCATGTTCGTCTATCGCGAGTCTTACTATCTGGAGCGAACAGAGCCGGAAGCAGATGGGACCGAGGAACAGCAGAAGAAATGGGCATCCTGGCGCGAACGCATGGATCAGGTTTACGGCACAGCCGAAGTCATCATCGGCAAACAACGACATGGCCCCATCGGCCGGGTCGTCTTGTCCTTCGACTCAAACGTCACCCGATTTGGCAATTTGGCCAAACAACCCAGCGATGATTTCGAGTAGGGCTTACAACCGCCACAAAGCTCGCTAATCAGACGATATGCATCTTCGACCACGTGCCCGAATCCACCTCAACAACATCGCCGAAAACTGGCGGACCCTGAACGCATTCCAGCGCAGCGGCGTGACTGGAGCAGTGGTGAAAGCCGACGCCTATGGCCATGGTGCCGAGCAGGTTGGTCAGGCCCTGTGCGATGCCGGATGCGATCACTTTTTTGTCGCGCACTGCCATGAAGGCGTCTCTCTGAGACGGGCAATTGCCAGCAACCCAGTCATCTACGTGCTGAATGGGCCTGCGCCTTATGAAGAGCCGCTCTATCGTGAAAACGCACTGACGCCGGTTATCAATTCTGCCGCTCAGTTCAAGACGCTGGTGACCTGGCTAGAAAGCGGGGGCCGGTTTCGCAATGGCTACGCCCTTCATTTCGATAGCGGAATGAACCGGCTCGGCCTGCCGATCAGCGATGCTGCACATTTGTCCGAGGCCGCAAAACAACATCCGCCTGCCTTGATCATGTCACACCTCGCCTGTTCGGAAGAGCCGACCAACGCGATGAACAGCTTCCAGCTTGAGCATTTTTCCCAGGCCGCAGCGCATTTCCCGACGATCCCGACCAGCCTGTCCAATTCCGGTGGGATATGGCTCGGGAGTGACTACCATCAGGCCCTCACCCGCCCCGGCATTGCCCTCTATGGTGGCGGCTACCCACCAGACGGCACATCGCTCCTGCCAGGCCTGACGCTCGAGGCACCAATCCTTCAAGTACGCGTCGCTGAAGAAGGCGAAACGGTTGGCTATGGCGCCTCACACCGGCTGAACAAGCCAACGCCGTTGGCTACAGTCGCCATCGGTTATGGCGATGGCTTCCCACGCTCGGCCTCAAACAAGGGCTATGTAACCATTGACGCAAAACGTTGCCCAATTGTCGGTCGGGTCTCGATGGACCTGGTCACGGTTGACATTAGCGCAGCGGCGGACCTTGCCAGACCGGGCGTTTACGCCCAATTCATCGGGCCAGATGTGCCATTGGAAGATCAGGCGGTGCTTGCCGGCACCATAGGATACGAATTAACGACAGGACTTTTGCCGCGTGTCACAAGAATCTATGAAGACTAGGCAGGGCCTGCCAAACCCGTTGCAATGGCTGGGCCGCGCGACGCTGGCTACGATGGCTGAGATCGGGCGTCTGAGCATCTTCTCATCACGGGTCACATTCGCCAGCTTCACCCCTCGCTGGTATCCAGGACAGATTCTGCGTCAGATGCTCGCCATCGGTTTCTATTCCCTACCCGTTGTTGGCCTGTCTGCCGTCTTCATCGGGGCTGCGCTCGCCCTCAACATCTATACGGGTGGTAGCCGTTACGGGGCTGAACAATTCGTGCCGAATATTGTTGTACTGGGTATAACGCGTGAGCTTGGCGTGACGATTACCGGCCTGATGCTGGCGGGCCGCGTCTCCGCTGGCATCGCTGCAGAAATCGGGGCCATGCGCGTGACGGAACAGATCGACGCCCTGAAGACACTCAGCGCCAATCCTTATCGCTATCTCTATGGCCCGCGCTTCCTGGCGGGCATTATCACACTGCCCCTGCTGGTGATTGTTGCAGACATTATTGGCGTCCTTGGTGGGTGGAGTGTCAGTGTCTACGGGCTCGGTTTCGATTCTAGCACTTATCTTCGCAACACGGTCGATTTCGTGACCAGAAACGATATTCTCGTCGGCCTGATCAAGGCGGTGTTCTTTGGTGGCATCATCGCCCTGATGGGCTGCTATCACGGGGACAAGTCGAAAGCCGGGGCGACTGGCGTTGGCCGTGCTGCCACATTCGCCATGGTTGGCGCGGCAGTGCTCATCCTCGCCAGCAACTATATCCTGTCCTCGCTGTTCGTGGAGTTCGGCCTATGACACAGCCCCTTCTGCAACTGGTCGATGTTCACAAATCCTTCGGCCCCAAAAAGGTCCTGCGCGGCGTCAATCTCGACGTTGCCCCCGGTCGCTCCCTCGTCGTCCTGGGTGGGTCCGGCTCGGGCAAGTCCGTGATGTTGAAGAATGCGCTTGGCCTGATGACACCCGAACAGGGGCAGATCCTGTTTGCCGGTGAAGACGTCACCCATGACCAGGGCAAAACACGCGAAGCCATGCGTGCGCGTATCGGCATGCTGTTCCAGTCCGGTGCCCTGTTTGACAGCCTGACCATCTGGGAAAATGTCGCCTTCCGTCTGATCAATGCCGACGGCATCAAGCGCAGCGAAGCAAAAGAACGTGCCATCGCAACGCTCAAACAGGTCCGCCTTGGCCCGGATGTCGCTGACCTGACCCCGGCTGAACTGTCGGGCGGCATGCAGAAGCGTGTCGGCCTTGCCCGGGCGATTGTCTCCAAGCCCGACCTCATCTTCTTCGACGAGCCAACAACCGGCCTGGACCCGATCACGGCCGATGCCATCAATGACCTGATCGTTGAACAGACCAAGGCGCTCGGTGCCGCAACCGTTTCAATCACGCATGACATGGCCAGCGCGCGTAAGATCGCCGATGAGATTGCCATGTTGTTTGAGGGGGAAATCATCTGGCGCGGCCCGGCCAGCGATATTGACCATTCCGGTAATGCCTATGTCGATCAGTTCGTACATGGCCGCGCCGAAGGGCCGATCCAACCCGCGATCTGATTGCTTTCCTGACGGATCAGCATTGGTTATGGTCCCCTGATCAGACAGGTGGGAACAGGCCATGATGGAATTCATCAAATATGCTTCGGTCGCCTTCACGGCGACAACGGCGGTCGCCACGGGCTGGATACAGTACGAGAAATTCCGTCTCGATGGCGAATGGCATGTCGACACCTGCACTGAGACAGCTGATTTCCAAGCCTATGAAGGCCTGCATCTCGCCTGGAAGGTATATCTTTCTGATGACCCGCTATCCGCTCCGGTCGTTGGTGATGGTGAAAAGATTCAGGAAGCTTTCGAATCCATTCCGCCTTCGGCGCGTTTCCCTGTGCGCTTTGTTGGTACCAAGGAGATCAACCGTGTGTCCCTGACGGGCCGGTTCGAAGGTTCCCGGCGGGCCTCAACCGGACGCTTTGAACTCGCGCCGACCCTGGCAAAGCGAAAGTGGTCAGGCTACCTGCCCTTCTACCAACGTAATGTGGATGTTCTTGTCGGCACGTTTTCACTTTCTGCCGGTAATGCCCGTGGCCATGCCCGGGCCGTCCGGCTGGTGGATGGCAAACCGGCAGCGGCAGAGCCTTTCGAGTGTCAGGTTCCACAAGCGCCGCAGCCAGAGATGACAGACGAGACGTCAGGTGAGACACTCCCGGAGCCGATCATCGGCTCGCCGGAGACATCCGATACCCCCGCCAACTAAATGCGCCACCCCAACCGGGATGGCGCAATCCTAGCAAAGGATATTGCTTGGGCTAACGGGTTAACCCAAGCGGTTTTGAGCACGAAGCTCACTCAGCACGGGGGCATTGATATGCCCCACGGCAGAGTCGATT
>CBDUKI010000068.1:0-10333 GCA_965367765.1 uncultured Henriciella sp. | reverse complement strand
CATCGCCGCCCTTGATGGGGCTATCCGTGCACCCCTTCACCTGCCAGCCCTGCTGCTCCAGCCAGGAGACAAACGCCGCTTCGGCACGAGCGGTGGCACCGCGATCACTGACAATCCCGCCCTTGCCGACATGTTCACGGCCAACCTCGAATTGCGGTTTGAACAGGGTGACCAGATCGGCACCCGGCCGGGCCAGCGCCAGTGGCCCACCCAGCAGCTTGTGCAAGGAGATGAAGCTGGCATCACAAACAATCAGTTGCGGGGCCTCGCCCACCTGATCGCTGGTCAACTGGCGCGCATCGCATCCTTCCAGGCTAATCACCCGCCCATCCGCACGCAGGCTTGAGTGCAACTGGTCACGCCCGACATCCACGGCAACAACATGCCGGGCCCCGCGTGCCAGCAGGACCTGCGTGAATCCGCCCGTTGAGGCACCAATATCCAGGCAGGCGCGCCCGGCCGGGTCAATGGCGAAAGCGTCCAGCCCGTGGGCCAGTTTCAGCCCGGCCCGTGACACCCAGGGGTGCGCCGGCTCAGCCTCGATACGTGCATCCAACGCGATCTTCTGCGATGGTTTGGTCATCGGCTTGCCATTCACTTTGACCCGCCCGGCCGCAATCGCAGCCTGCGCACCAGCCCGGCTATCAAAGTGACCAAGCTGCACCAAAACCCGGTCAAGACGATCAATTTTCCCTGTCACGGCTGACAACCTCTACGAACCGGTTACACTCACTCAAAACAGCCATTGGAGTCCAAACCATGATCCGTAAAGCCCTGATTGCCGCTGTCCTGCCCCTCGTCGCCTGTGGCCAGGCCGAAGTCCAGGAAGCTGACCTGCCCACCGCCGCCGACCAACCAGGTCCGGCAGACGGTGTGTTCCCATCCATGATGCGCCTGGGCGGCGACATTATTGGCAGTGACGGTGAGGCGATCGGCTCACTCAACATGCTGGGGGGTCCGAATGGCACTTTGATCGAGGTGATGATCGACCCCAATGGCTTGACCCCGGGCTGGCATGGCCTGCACCTGCATCAAGTCGGCAGCTGTGATGATATTGGCGTATTCAAACTGTCCGGCGGTCATGTTGGCAAGGTTGATGGCGGGCACGGCCTGCTCAATCCGGTTGGCCCGGAAGGCGGCGACCTGCCGAACATTTATGCCGGGCCTGACGGATCTGCAGGCTATGAAGCCTTCTCGACCCTATTCAGTCTTGAAGATCTCGGCGACGAGGATGGCGCGGCCCTGATCATCCATGCCGAGCGCGATGACCATCTCAGCCAGCCAATTGGCGGCGCGGGGGCACGCGTGGCCTGCGCGGTGATCGGCTAGACGCCGGATATTGCACCTGCCCGGTTCAGCTTCACAAGCTTGACGAACCTCGCTCTAATGCCCGGTTATGGGAATGCGGGGATACATCTGGAACCGTCTGACGGCCTGTCTGGCCGTGGCTGTGGTCTTGTGCGCACCAGGGCTGGGCCAGTTGGCCGACGCCCAGACGACCTGGTCCAACACTTCCAGCACGCCGGTCAACGAAACCGCTGCATCCTGTAGCGCGCCGGTTCGGCGAACATTCAATGTCACCGAGAGTGGTACAGTCGGCGATGTCGATATTGGCCTGCTGATCACCCATACCTATCGCGGTGACCTGGTGACCTATCTGGAATCACCGCTAGGCACGCGGGTCCAGTTGACCACGAACAATGGCAGTGCGGGCGGCAACAATCTGAATGTCCTGTTCGATGATGATGCCGCCACACCATTTTCATCGGCCTCGACATCGGCAAACCACGCGGCCACGGCACCGCCCTATGAAAACACTTTGTCGCCCCTGCAAGCCCTCTCCGCCTTCAATGGCGAGGCCATGACCGGCAGCTGGGTCGTTGAAATGTGTGACTTTTACAATGCCGATTCAGGTAACTATGTGCGCGCGGATCTGACGCTGACGCCAGCCATCCCGGGCGCCGACCTGTCGCTGTCCGCCATTGCCTCAAGCACCAGCCTGACGACGGGAGACACCAGCGTCATTACATTTTCGCTCGATAATGCCGGGCCAGACGCAACCGGCGGCATCGCCGTCTCCATCCCCCTGCCATCAGGCCTTGCCTATGTTTCTGATACTTCCGGTGGCGCTTACAACCCTGCCACGGGCCTCTGGACGCTACCCACCAGCCTCGCCTCCGGCGCGTCCACCGCCTTCCAGTTGACTGTTTCGGCCAATGCCTCTGGCAGCGGCTCGATCATTGCCGAGGTCGCTTCCGCCGGTCTGGCAGATGCTGACTCAACACCCGGCAATGTCGGCTCAGCCCCTGCAGAGGATGACACCGCCTATGTGTCCATCCTGGTCAACGGCCCGCCGCCGGGAACCCCACCAACCCTGTCCTGTTCTGCTGGCCTGTCCTCGTTTGACTGGGATAGTGAAACCTGGACGGCCGGTTCGCTATCGCAGACCTATGCAACCGGTGTTGGCTTCGGGTTCACCGTCACTGGCGACACAGCCTATTTTCAGAACAATGGTGCCTTTGGAGGTCAGAACCCGGCTCTGTCGACAACGCTCACGGGTGGTCTCGCCACGGCAGAACAATCGCTGCACATGGTCGTCAACTATACCAGTTCCAATCAACAGATTGCCATGAGCATGGATGTCGGCACGACCGGGGTCGGTGTGGAGGCCCTGCAATTCACCCTGTTCGACGTCGACATCAATCCCAATACATCGGCCAATGCGCATTTCATCGACCGAGTTCAGGTCGTTGGCTATCTTGGCGGTTCGCCACGCTTACCCATCCTGACCAGCCGTCCGGCTAATACAGTGTCCGGTGCAACCGCTACTGGCACAGCCGGGGCCGCCTCAGGCTCGGCGGATGGTAATGTCACCATCACGTTCGACCAGGCCGTCGACCGCGTCGTCTTCACCTATGACAATGACCCGGCCGTAAACCCCAACCCCGGCCAGCAGGGCATTTCCATGCACGATATCGCCTATTGCCAGCAGCCAACCGATTTTGGTGATGCCCCGGCCAGTTATGGCACCCCTTCACACCTGATCACGAGCGGCATCCGTCTCGGTAGCGCTGGGCCGGACCATGACAGCACGCCCTACTACAGCACCGATGCCGACGGGGATGACACGAGCGGAAGTGATGACGAAGATGCCATCACCTTTCCGCCGCTGAGCCAGGGGCAATCGACCACAATCAACATTCCCGTCACTGGCGCAGGCGGCTATCTGCAGGCTTGGATTGACTGGAATGGCGACAATGCCTTTCAGGCTGGCGAACAGGTCGCGAGCGACCTGCAGACCGCCTCCAGCCTCGTCTCTGTCCCACTCAGTGTGCCGGTCTCGGCCACAACGGGGCAAACCGTGGCGCGCTTGCGCTGGTCCACGCAAGCCGGTCTCGGCTTCGATGGCCCTGCCAGTGATGGCGAGGTGGAGGACCATGCGCTGACCATCACAGCGCTGACCGGGGCGACCTGCCCGTCCGGCCTTGTCCTCGACACCAGGCCCGGCACCGCCGATACGGTGATCACTGCAGCTGAAAACTCAACGCTTGCCCTTGGTCAGCCAGAGACTGCCGGCACGACTACGAACGCTGCCAATTCGGCCCGGGTCACGAGTTCAAACCCGACCCTCACCCTCGACATGAGCGATCTGGTCGCGGTCAATGCCACGCTCAATGTTGTCCTCGCGCGCGATTCCGGCAGCGGCAATGTCACGGTCTCCACGTCTGCTGACAATGCCACTTACACCGCACTGGGCACCTTCAATGCCGGACCGAACGATACCGCCCAGACGGTGCCGTTTGCAGGCCCCACAGAAGGCGCGCGCTATATACGATTTCAGCGCACCAGCGGTCGGGTCTGGATTGCCGGTGTGTCCTATAGTGAGGTTTGCGTCATCCCGGCGACGCTCAATGGTACCAAGTCAACCGCCATTCATGACCCACTCGGCCAAGGCCTGTTCGCCATACCCGGCAATGACATGATCTACACCATTACCGTCAGCAATTCCGGCGAAGGGGCAGCCGACACCAATTCGGTTGTTCTGATTGACGCCATGCCCGCCACGCTGGAATTCTACAATGGCGCGACGACGGCGTTCGGCGGTGAAATTGTCGGGTGGAGCGAAACCAGCTCGAACCTCAGCTTCGACCCTGCCACCGATCTCGCCTTTTCCAATGCCGCCAGCAAGCCAGCAGACTTTGCTAGCTGCACTTATTCCCCGGCAGCCGGCTACGATCCGGCGGTGACCTATATCTGCTTTAACCCTAAAGGTGCCTTCGCCTATGGCGATCCGAACCCGGAATTCTCCATCAGCTTCCGCGGTCGCATCAAATAAGCCCCCTCGCGGCCCCTCTGTCGCGAGGGCATTGCTTGTTCGCCGCCCACCCGGTGCTAGGGTCCTCGCCAGACACTTAGAAACTGCGAGGACCGCGCCATGACAACCGCCCTGCAAATGAAATCCCGGATCAATACGGATGCCACGCTGGACATGCTGCTGGTTGATGTCGATATACCGACCCCAAACGAGGACGAGGTGATTGTGCGCATGGAAGCTGCACCAATTAACCCGTCAGACCTCGGCGTCATGTTCGGCCCGGGCGACATCACCCAAGCCACGACCAACACGATTGATGGCCGCCCGGTCTTGTCCATGCCCGTGCCCGAGCACATGTTGCCACGACTGGCTGCACGGCTCGACAAGGCCCTAGCCATTGGCAATGAAGGCGCTGGTGTCGTCGTTGAGGCCGGAGCGTCCGAAGCGGCCCAGGCCCTGCTTGGCAAGACCGTGTCTCTGTTCGGCGGCGGCATGTACACCCAGTTCCGCAAGATGCCCGCCAACCAGTGCCTCGCCCTGGCAGACGGCGTCACCCCGGCCCAGGGCGCATCCAGCTTTGTCAATCCGATGACCGCGCTCGGCATGGTTGAGACGATGCAGCTCGAAGGCCACTCAGCGCTCGTCCATACTGCGGCGGCCTCCAATCTTGGCCAGATGCTCAACAAGGTCTGCATCGCCGACGGCATCGCGCTGGTCAACATTGTCCGCAAGCCCGAACAGGTCGAAATCCTGAAGAAGATCGGCGCCAAATACATCGTCAACTCAAGTGCCGACAGTTTCCGCGATGACCTGACGGATGCTCTTGCCGAAACCGGGGCAACCCTTGCCTTCGATGCGACCGGTGGCGGCACCCTGGCTAGTGAAATCCTTGCCGGGATGGAGCGGGCTGCCAGCCGTAACGCCGCTGAATATAGTGTCTACGGCTCGACCGCGCACAAGCAGGTCTACCTTTATGGCGGGCTGGATACCTCACCAACTCTGCTCAATCGCGCGTATGGCATGGCCTGGGGTGTTGGCGGCTGGCTGCTGCCACCCTTCCTGCAACGCGTTGGCACCAAGCGCATGTTAGAGCTGCGCCAGCGGGTCGGCAGGGAAATCACGACAACTTTTGCCAGCCACTATACCCAGGAAATCTCGTTGAACGACGCGCTACAGGCCGACATTGCCAAGCGTTATTATCAGAAATCCACGGGTGAGAAGTTCCTCGTGAACCCAAGCAAGGGATTGTAATATAGACTTCAACATGAGTTTCTTGCGGATTTTTTCGAATATTGCATAAATGTCAGAAATGGCCCGGATGACCGGGCTGCCTGCTTTGGATCGAAGGGATAGTGATATGATGAAAGCAACCGCAAGTGCACTCATCGGACTGGGGCTGGCTGGCACGTCGCTGGCCCAGGGCGCGGGGGAAGACATGCGCATCGTGCGCAGTGTCACGATCGACGACCTGAAAGCCGTTGTCTCCATGGCTGATGGTACAATCTCCAGCACGGATGAAGAAGAGGTCACCGTCACCGCAACTTCCCCCGACGGCCTGATCTACTCGCTCGATGGCACAGCCTGCGCAGACGGTTCGTGTCTCGGCATCAACATGGTCGTGTCCTACACAAAATCTGACGATATAGACCTGAACGACCTCAACCGCGCCAATGTGAAATATGCCGCCGTTTCCGTCTGGACAATTACCGACAGTTACGGCGTCTCACGCTATCTCATCCTCGATGGCGGCCAGACGATGGAGAACCTGCGGGTCAACCTCGTCAACCTTCTGAACATTGCGCCATTGGTCAATGACCTGGTCAATGAGGATGCGGTGGCTGCAGCCGATGTCGGCAATATCGATTTTGGCGATGATACGGGCAGCGATGCCAATGACGGGGTCTGCGACGATGGCCGCTTCCACCCCGATGGTGACGACTATAACTATACCCGCCGCCACGTCCTGCGTGACGCCACTGACTGCCGCGAAGCGGTCCAGTCCGGCCTCAAGTCACTGACGCTCGATTTCGGCGACGATTCTGGCGATTATACGTTTGATGGCGAATGCGACGACAATCGCTTCACCGGTGCGGGCCGGTCCATCCTGACCACTGATTCCCAGGTCAAGAAAGACGCCAGCGATTGCATCGCCGCCTATCGAGATGGCAAGCTCGACCGACCTTAGCCAGAACAAGATTGACTGAGACCTGATCACGCCCTTCGCGACAGCCGCGAGGGGCGTTTCAGTCTTCCCCGCCCACCTTGCCACGCAGGGATTTGACTTCCCCGCGCTTCTTTTTCGCCTTCAGGCGGCGGCGGATAGACCCTTTTGTCGGCTTGGTGCGAATGCGCTTCTTGGCGGGGCGGGCCACAGCCAGCACCATTTGCGCCAGTCGCTTGAGTGCGGCTTCGCGGTTCAGCAACTGGCTTCGATGCTCTCGCGCCTCGATGATGACATCTCCATCGCTGGTGATCCGCGCACCATAGCGCTTCTGGAAACGCGCTTTCACATCACCCGGAATGGATGAGGCGGCCACGTTCCAGCGCAACTGCACGGCGGTGGACACCTTGTTTACATTCTGTCCACCCGTCCCCGATGCACGCACGAAACTTTCCACCCGCTCCCAATCAGGAATGGTGATGTTTTCGGTCACGATGATGCGATCACCCAGCGACATGAAGCCCTCATTCAGCTTGAATTCAGGCACCTTGCCTAGTCTGGTATGCAAGGCTTGTCACGAACAGCCGAAATCTGGCCATCCTGCGCCTGAGCAGGCGGCTGCAACAAAAGGAGGTGTCTCTATGGCAATCCTCTCGAAACTGACAGCGACGGCGTCGGCAATTGCGCTGGTCAGCATCACCCTGATGCCGGCCTATGCAGACCGCAACCGGGTTGGCGCCCGTGGGGCACAAGAGTTGGCGGGTGACCGCGAACGCAGTCCCCAACGCCGGGACGACCGCCAGCATCGGGCCGAGCGGCGCGAGCGCCAGGATGTGCGCAGTGAGCGCCGTGAACCGCGCCCGCAGGTCCGCCGTGAAGTGCGTTCTGAGCGCCGTGATGTGCGCAGTGAAGTACGCCAGCCACGCCAGGATGTGCGTCGCGACGTCCGTTCTGATCGTCGAACGGAAACCCGCGACCGCCGCGTCGAGACGCGCGATCGTCGCGTAGACGTGCGTGACCGGCGCAGCGATCACCGGACCGACCGGCGCGATACACGTGACCGTCACGATTACCGCCGAGACCGCCGCCATGAGGCGCGCCGTGACCATCGCCGCGATCATCGCCGCTATCGGCGTCACCACGCCCCGCGCTATAGCTATTCGCGCCCGCGCGTCGTGCACCATTATTCGCGGCCGACCTATTACTACAACACGCCGTACTACAGCTATCTGAGCTATAATCACTATTACGATCACTACCGGCACTACACGCCGCGTTATCGGATTGGTGGCCATTACAGCTACCATCCGAGCACAGTCATCATTGCTGATTATGGCTATTATGGCTTGTATGACCCGCCGCATGGTCACCACTGGGTGCGCGACCATGACAGCGACGATGTGATCCTCGCCTCAATTGCCACAGGAGCGATTATCGGGCTGATCGTCGGCGCCCTGGCGGACTGACCCGGTCCGCTACCGACACAGGTGAAACGCGCTGGCCGACGGGCTGGCGCGTTTTGCATTGGGCACCTGAAACGCGGCGAGAAGATTAAATTTTGGTCTGTTCATATTCCATTAGGCACGAGTCATGCTTAGTTGAATCGTCTGACCAGAGCGTGTCAGGCCATATCGTTCAACAACTGAAAGGAGGTGATCCAATGTCGAGTGAGAAACCAGGTGAGGCGATTGGAGTCGCTTGTATTGGAAATCTCGTGGAGCAGCCTCTTCGAGCTATCTAGACAAGCCCGGCAGTCTTGTTGAACACTGCCAGAATTCCAGAGCTGAACCAGCTCACGAGGGCCGTCCCATTTGGGACGGCCTTTTCGTTTCCACCGCCTGCCCATGCCCGCCCCTCGGCCAGATAGAATCGCCGCCTTTCCGCGCAAAACCCATTTGATTCCCGCTTTCTAGCGCATATAAATGAAGTGCTGAGTGGAGGAAAACGTGGACTTTATCCAACCCCTGTTTGCCGACCTGCCCATGCAGGTTGTCCAGTCCGTCGTGCTGGATATTGTCGTCGCCATCGTGATCGCCAGCGGCCTGACCATCGTACAACTGGCGCGCAAGGGCGGCGTCGGCCTGGTTGCCGGGGCACAGACCTTTAGCACCAACATCTCATCCGCCATGATGGAGGCCATACGCGGCCTGGGGCGTATCGGCTCCTACAACCCGTTCGAGTTCCTGCGCAAGGCGGTGATATGGTTGCTCTTCCTGATCTTGCTGCCGATCAAATACCTCGGGCCGAGTGTCTTTTTGTACCTCGCGTTTTCATACTACTTTTCGGGAATTGAGGAATCTGACTTCCGCTCGATCTATGTCCTGCCGGGCGTGATCATGGGCATCTTGTTGAGCCTGCATATCGGGCGCGCGCTGATCGGCGGCATGGGCTGGGCCTTCATCTGCCTGCCGCTCCTTGGCTATCTTGGCATCGTCGCCATGCTGAACCTGACCTATTGGTTGACCGTGCCGATGGTCGCGCTCGCCTCTGTTTTCTTCAACATCTCGCTTGGGGACTATCTGGCCCTGATCGCCGAAGAAGCCCCCTATTTTGCCGAGGGTAGCCTGTATTGGGGCACGAAGGGCATTTTCACGGCGCTGGGCAATGTGTTCTCCACGGCCAGCCCGCCTCTGGCCGGGATCGCGATCTATGCCTGCATCCTCGCTGCGACGATTGTCAGTCTGATGCTGATCATCCCGCCGCTCGCCTATCTCTATCACAACCGCCTGCCCGGCCCGAAATTGAACCAGCTTGACGCGGATGCCCGCGCGCAACGGCTGGAGCGCATGCGCAAGGCCAGGGCGAGTTAGGCCATGGCCAGCCTGGATGGATTTCGCGCCTTTGCCCTGTCCCTGCCCAAAGTGGTGGAGAAGCCGCATTTTGACCGCACCAGCTTTCGCGTCGACGCGCCCAAAGGCAAGATTTTCGCGACCATGCCAGCCGATGGGGCCAGCGCCAACCTGATGCTGAGCCGGGATGAGCAAGACATGCTCTGCGCCGCCGAACCGGCCCTGTTCACCCCCGTGCCCAACAAGTGGGGCGAAAAAGGCGCTACCGTCTTCCACTTCCCCAAGGCCGACAGCGCCACACTCCACTCCGCCCTCACCCTCGCCTGGAAACGCGCCGCCCCGGAGAGGTTGTGGGGTGAGGTTGGAGGCGCGACTTGATATTTGGTCGGCAGTTTGATCCCAAAAGCGGAGGTTCGCTGGACGTCAGGAATTTCCTAAAACCGGACATTGGAGTACTGGAGCTTAAGATCGACGAAGCCGCCGCCGACGGGCTCTTTCCCCTGGCTGTTTGAGATACTTTTTGTCTCGTTCACACTCTTCTTTGTGCCATTCCGCGCCCATGGAGTAACGCGTTTCGCGATTACCCGGCGACATT
The DNA here is from genome assembly GCA_965367765.1 of uncultured Henriciella sp. Lineage (GTDB taxonomy): Bacteria > Pseudomonadota > Alphaproteobacteria > Caulobacterales > Hyphomonadaceae > Henriciella. The sequence continues at coordinate 473 of CBDUKI010000068.1, read as the reverse complement.
ACAACACCACGAAAGTTAGGACCGTACGTAGCTGCCCATTCCGCTTTGAATTTGGTCATCGCTTTCCATTCGCGATCACTTCTCTGTTTGTCTTTGTAACCCTTTTGCCATGGCTTATGTCCGTACTCACTAAAAGCATCGCTGCGTCCATCTTTGTAGCCGATGAGGATTTCTCCTCCACCATGAACATGTCGAGGGTCGGGCATTAAAAGATAACCGTTGCCGAGTTTTCTCCAATGAGTGGCTTGGAGATGATCTTCTGGATACAGCCATTCGCGTTCCGCAGCGGCGATGTATCTGTGGGCTCGTTTCTTGGTAATGTAGTTTATCTCTCGCACCTCTTCCTCAGTGAGCTGCCGTTCGACCTGAATGTCGGTCAAATTGAACATCGCGCCACGCATGAACTCAGGGTTGGGTCGGAACTTCTTGGGGTTTTGGAAGGGGTCTCGAACCCACGACAAATTCGTCAAAAT
>CBDUKI010000067.1:0-10382 GCA_965367765.1 uncultured Henriciella sp. | reverse complement strand
CGGCCTGACCGATTTTACCACAGCGGATGCCGATTTTGCCATCCGCTACGGGGCCGGGATGTATGAGGGGCTGAAATCCGAACGCCTGCTTGACGAGACCGTCCTGCCGATCTGTTCGCCGGATCTGCTCGAAGGGCCTGATGCCATCCGCAAGCCGGCAGACCTGGCCCGCCATACGCTGATCCATGATGTCAGCGCCGAAGTTGACCCGTCCTGCCCGGACTGGACCAGCTGGCTCAAGGCGCGCGGCGCCGGGGCCGAGGTCGATGGCACGCGCGGCCCGCGTTTTAACCAGTCGGCCCTGGCCATTGAGGCGGCGGCCAGCGGGCGCGGCGTTGTCCTGGCCAAGCGCGCGATTGCCGCGGCCGACATTGCCGCCGGTCGCCTGATCGCCCCGTTTGCGGATGGGTCGATCAGCGTCGACTATGGCTACTGGCTGGTCTGGCCCAAGGGCCGCCACCTCAGTGAGGACGTGCGCGGCTTCATCAAATGGGTCAAAGCCGAAGCGGCGGCCAGCGAGGTCGCGGGCGTCTAACCCCTTGCCATCCCCTGCGGCAGGCCGGTTTCCGGCTTGATCACCGGCGTACTGGGTGATTGTCTCCTGAAAAGATCAGGAGGAGACAGGCGATGAATTTGAAAACACTGGCCGACGAGCTGCAGCACTTGCTGAAACTGCGGTCGATCCCGTTCGGCATGAAGATGTTCAAAACCGTGGCCGAGATGGAAGCGGTCGAACGGGTCCGGCGGCCCACCGATATTCACACACTCGACCAGAGTGTTGGCCAGGCCGCGCGGCTCGGGCGGACCGTCGGGGTGACGGGTGATGACCTGGTCGGCTCGCAATGCCGCGCCGTGGTCGGCCTCTCCAATTCCAAGGATGCGGCCTGGCGTTCGGGCCAGCATATGAAGGGTGTCTGGTTCGAGGATGATGAAGGCGCTGCGGCCCACCAGGCCGCCATGCATTGTGTTGAGGATGGCACGTATGAAGCGCTGGTCGTCTCGCCGCTGGCTGCCGGTCGGCTCAACCCGCCGGATATTGCGCTGTTCTACGCCACGCCAGGGGCGATGATGTATTTCATCAATGGCATGCAATGGCAGGGCTATAAGCGGTTTGACTGGTCGGTCGTGGGCGAGAGCGCCTGTGCCGACAGCTGGGGCCGCGCGCTCAAGCTGCGCCAGCCGTCCTTGTCGATCCCGTGCTTTGCCGAGCGTCGCTATGGCGGCGTGCTGGACGATGAAATGCTGATGGCGCTGCCGCCGGATCAGCTTGAAAAGGCGATCACCGGAATGAAGGCTCTGGCCCGCAATGGTTTCCGCTACCCGTTCGCCCAATATGGCATCCAGCAGGATGTCCGCGCTGGCATGGCGGTCAGCTACTGACCGGGCCGCACAGCGCACATGCAGCCATGGCGAGAATCATCTAGGGATCAGTCATGTCCAAGCTCTACTTCACCTATAGCGCCATGAATGCCGGCAAGTCGGCAATCTTGTTACAGGCGGCCTATAATTATCGTGAACGCGGCATGGAGGTCATGCTGTGGACGTCTGGCCACTATGGCGATCAGGGCGAGGCGAAGATGGGCAAGATTGAATCGCGCATCGGCCTGCAGGCTGACGCCCATCTGTATCGCGCCGACACAGACCTGTTCGCCGCCATCGAAACCACCCGGGCCGCCGGGCCGCTGGATGTCGTGTTCTTTGATGAGGCCCAGTTCCTGACCCGTGAACAGGTCTGGCAGCTTGCGCGGGTCGGAGATAGGCTTGGCCTGCCGGTCCTGTGCTATGGCCTGCGGACCGATTTCCAAGGCGAACTGTTCGAGGGCGCAGCCGCGCTCCTGGCCCTGGCCGATGATCTGCGCGAGGCGCGCACCATCTGTCATTGCGGGCGCAAGGCGACGATGACCGCCCGGATGGATGAGCGCGGCAAGGCCCTGACCGAAGGGGCCCAGGTCAGCGTCGGCAAGGAAGTGTATGTCTCGCTTTGTCGTCGCCACTGGGAAGAAGCGCTGGGGCGTGACTAACCGCAATTTGCCCCTAATGCCGCCACAATGAACAATTACTCACAGATATGGTCCGTTATGGAGGATGCCATGTCTGCACGTAGCAATGCAGCTCGAAACAGTTTGATATGTGGCCTGCTGGCCCTGATCGCCTTTATCGGTATCGGCCTTGCTGCCAGCGCCCAGGAGGCGCCAACCGCGCCCGCCGCTGGCTCGGCAGAGATTGATTATCCCGGCTTCCTGGCGCTCAGCGAGGATGTGTTCGCCCTGCGCGAGACCCGGCTGGTTTCCCTCGCCGACTTTACCCGCATGAAAGGTGAACCCGGCACACTCATCCTCGACACGCGCTCACGCCAGGCCTTTGAAATGGGCCATATCGACGGGGCTGTGAACCTGCCTTTTTCTGATTTCACCGACGCCAAGCTGGCGGAAGTCATTCCGTCAAAGGACACCCGTATCCTCATATATTGCAACAATAATTTCTCTGACAATGTCGCCCCGATCATGCTCAAACGGGTCGAATTGGCGCTGAATATCCCGACCTTCATCAACCTCTATGGTTATGGCTATGAAGACATTTACGAGCTGGGCGAATTGACCCAGACTAGCCATCCTGATGTCGGCTGGGTGCGCGGAATTGATCTTCAGGAAAACTAAAGCGCTCATTTGACGACTTGAATTTATGGCACGATTTGCGCATTTGCGGCGCTGATGTTGATGCCATGGAGGCCATATTGACGATTTCTGCCGCGCCGGTCGCGAAAAAGGAAAACCCGAACGCGCCGACTGAGGAGACCGTGCTGGAGGTTCAGCACTATACGGACCGCCTGTTCCGTTTTCGCCTGACGCGGCCAGCCGCCTTCCGGTTCCGCTCGGGCGAATTCATCATGATCGGCCTCTACAAGGAGGACGGCAAACCCCTGTTGCGTGCCTATTCCGTGGCCTCGCCGAACTGGGATGACACGCTGGAATTCTATTCCATCAAGGTGCCCGATGGCCCACTGACCTCGCGCCTGCAAAAAATCCAGACTGGCGACAAGGTGTTGCTCGGCAAGAAGCCGGTCGGCACGCTGGTGCATGATGCGCTGGTGCCCGGCAAGCGCCTCTACTGCTTCTCCACCGGCACCGGCTTTGCACCTTTCGCCAGCGTGATCCGCGACCCGGAAACCTATGAGAAATTCGACGAAGTCATCGTCACCCATACCTGCCGCGAAGTCGCCGAACTGCAATACAGCACGCAGATCGTCGAGGACTTCCTCAACGATCCCGACATTGGCGAACTGGGCCAGGGCAAGCTGCGCCTCTACCAGACCACGACGCGCGAGGACTTCCCGAAAATGGGCCGGGTCACCGATCTGATCACCAGCGGCAAACTGTTCGAGGACCTTGGCGTGCCCAAGCTTGACCCGGCCACTGACCGGGCGATGATCTGCGGCTCGATCGATTTCACCAAGGACATGAAAGCGCTGCCGGAAGCGCATGGCCTGACCGAAGGGGCCAATTCCGAACCCGCCGACTTCGTTATCGAACGCGCCTTCGTGGGCTAGGGGGCCGTCACAAGCGGGCGCTTTCTGACCCCGAAAACAGATACAAAAAACCCGGGCCAGACAGCCCGGGTTTTCGTTCTTGAGGGATCAGGCCGGTCTTACTTCCCGAAGCCGTAGACCAAGGATACGCGGCTGACCGTGTCGGTGTCTTCAAAGCCCAGCGGTGGGTTGGTGTCGTGGCGGGCCTCGAAGGACACGCGGGCCGAGAGCGACCCGTTGAGCTGGGCCGTCAGGGCAATGACATTCTTCAACTGGGTGGATTCCTCAGCGTACAGCACTTTGGAATCATTGCTCAGGGCGACATTGTCATTGAACGCCATGCGCCAGTTGGATTCGCCGATGAAGGAGATGGATTCCTCGGTGGTGGCAGGCGTCAGCACGGTCGCCGGCACAGTGCTGGTGTCCAGCTCGGCCTCGATCTCGTCGATCTTGATACCCGGGCCGCCGCGCACCGTCCATTGCTGCGCCTCGCCTTGCAGGATTTCGTAGCCGAGGCCGCCACCGACAAAGGTGCGCGATTCGAAACCGGAAAACTCGTCGCGCTCATGCGAGACCGAGCCAAAGCCGAACAGGCGGTCATTGATCTGCCGGTCAAGGTGCAGCGCCGCGAAGATGCGGTTGCGCGATTCGATATTGTCGGTTTCCGCATACTCGCCGGCCAGCTCGCCGCCAAATGTCCACAGGCCGGTATCGCGGTCGCCTTTCAGGGCGAGGCCGAAATCGGTGGTTTCCGTGTTGCCGGTTGATACACCCGCGCTCAGGGACCCTTCGCCAACCCAGCCGGTCGGTTTGTCCTCGGCCAGGGCCTGTGTTGCCAGCAGGCTGGTGGTCAGGCCCGCAATGGCCAGTTTTGCAAATTGTGGTCTCAACATAAATGAACTCCTGAATGCACCCCGGTTGTCCCGGGCGGGCCATGCCCTGCATCGCAACTATGGAAAAGATATGGCAGGCAGGCTCAGCTGCCGACTTGTCCGCGGTGTCGCAATTTTGCATCGGCCAGGACGCAGGCCATCATCGCCTCGGCCACCGGGACGGCGCGGATGCCAACGCACGGGTCGTGGCGACCAATCGTGCGCACATCCACTTCCTCACCCGCGCGGGTGACGGACTTGCGCGCGGTCAGGATCGATGAGGTCGGCTTGATCGCCAGGCGCACGACAAGGTCCTGCCCGGTCGAGATGCCGCCCGCCACGCCGCCATTATTGTTCGACAGGAAGCGGATGCCGTCATTGCCCATGCGCATTTCGTCAGCATTGTCCTCACCGGTGAACCCGGCTGCCGCGAACCCGGCCCCGATCTCGACACCCTTGGCGGCATTGATGCTCATCATGGCCCCGGCCAGTTCGCCGTCGAGCTTGCCATAGACCGGCGCGCCCCAGCCTGCCGGAACGCCGCTGGCCTGGACTTCGACAATCGCCCCGACGGAGGAGCCAGCCTTGCGGATCGTGTCGAGATAGTGCTCCCAGGTCTTGGCCATGGCCGCGTCCGGGCACCAGAACGGATTGTTCGCGGTCTCGTCCCAATTCCAGTTTTCCGGGTCGATCATGTGTTCGCCAATTTGTACCACCGCGCCGCGAATGGTGATCGTGTCTCCCAGCACTTGCCGGGCAATGCCGCCAGCGGCCACGCGGGCCGCGGTTTCTCGCGCGCTGGAGCGCCCGCCGCCACGATAATCGCGCACGCCATATTTGGCATCATAGGCCTGGTCGGCATGGCCGGGGCGGTAACGGTCACGAATTTCGGAATAGTCCTTCGAGCGCTGGTCGACATTCTCGATCATCAGGCTGATCGGCGTGCCCGTGGTAACCGGCCCGCCGGTGCGGTCATCCTCGAAGACGCCGGACAGGATTTTGACCTGGTCCGGCTCCTGGCGCTGGGTGACAAAGCGTGACGTTCCGGGGCGGCGCTGGTCGAGATAGGCCTGGATCATGTCGCGGGTCAGGGCCAGGCCGGGCGGGCAGCCATCGACAACGCAGCCAAGTGCCGGGCCGTGGCTTTCGCCCCATGTCGTGACGCGAAACAAGTGTCCGAATGTATTGTGCGACATGAGGGTAAGTCCGTAGTCTCTGCGGTTGAGTTGTCCTATATGCAAACACAACGACTAACAAACCGCCAATTCGTCACAAAAGGTGCAGCCCATGTCTGACAAGTCTTCCGCCATTCCGCCCAGTCCAAGTGCGGCTGACTATGCGCGCGAAGAGGACCGCCCGTATATCCCGGATGTGAACGAGCCGTTCGCGTTACTGGAACAATGGATGCGAGAGGCCCGCGATGCGGAGCCGAATGACCCGAGCGCGATGACGCTGGCCACGGTCGATGCAGTCGGGCGCCCGGATGCGCGCATCGTCCTGTTGCGCGGCATCGGCCCGGACGGGCTGAAATTCTACACCAATTTTGACAGCACGAAGAGCCAGCAGATCGCCGCCACCGGCAAGGTCGCGCTGTGCCTGCACTGGAAGTCGCTGCGCCGCCAGGTTCGCGTACGCGGGTCCATAGAGAAGCTGCCCGATGCCGATTCTGATGCCTATTTTGCCCGCCGCACACCGCAAAGCCGGATCAGCGCCATCGCCTCGGACCAGTCGCGCCCGCTGGAGGACCGCAATATCTTCATGCAGCGCGTGGCGGAACTGTCGGAAATCTATGGCGACAGCGAGGATATTCCGCGCCCGCCGAACTGGGGCGGTTTCCGTGTGATCCCCGATGAGGTGGAATTCTGGCAGGACCAGATCTTCCGCATGCATGATCGCTGGCGTCTTGTGCGCGACGGCGATGGCTGGCTCGGCACCCGCCTTTATCCGTGAACCGGCCGGTCTTCTGAACCGCGTGGTTGCGCCCGGCGGGGCAGACGCCTAAAGCCCTCGGCATGACACTGAAACTCGCGATTTTTGACATGGACGGCACGCTTGTCGACAGCCGTGACGTCATCCAGACGGCGATGGAGCGCGCCTTTGCCAGTTGCGGTCTGGCCGCCCCGGCTTACGAGGCAACACGCAAGACAATCGGCCTCGGTCTTGCTGAAGCTTTGCAGACCCTGGCCCCGGACTATCAGGAGATTGATCGCCTGGTCACTGCCTATCGCGAAGCCTTCGTGCTGCGCCGGGCTGAACCGGGCTTTCGCGAGCCACTCTATGACGGTGCCATCGAAACGCTCGAACGCCTGGCCAATGACAATTGGTTGATCGCCATGGCCACCGGCAAGACCCATCAGGGCATTCGTGCCATTTTCGACATGCATCCGCTGGAACCGTATTTCGATACAGTCTGGTGCGCCGATGATGGGCCAGGCAAGCCGCACCCGCACATGGTCGAACAGGCGATGAAGGCGCTGGGCTGCGAGCCGGACCAGTCCCTGATCATCGGCGATGCCGTTCACGACATCACGATGGGGCGCAATGCCGGTATACACACCATGGGCGTGTCCTGGGGCTTTGGCGAGGCGCATGAGCTTGAGGCCGTTGGCGCGCATGAAATCCATCATGATTTCAAGACGCTGAACAATTCACTGGATGTCTTTGCTGAAGGGATTTCACGATGACGACGCCCATGCCGAAACGCTTCTACAAGTCGGTTGACCTGGCCGAGACCGAGACTGGCTGGGCGGTGACATTGGACGGGCGCACCATCAAGACCCCGGCCAAGGCCAGCCTTGCCACAGAGAGCCGTAAACTGGCCGAGGCCATCGCGGCCGAATGGGACGGGCAGGGCGAGACCATCGACATGGCGGCGATGACGCTGACCCGGCTGGCCAATGTTGCCATCGACCGCACGCCTTCAACCCGCGAGATGCTGGCCGACGAGCTGGCGCGCTATGCCGAAACCGACCTGACCTGCCATCTGGCCGAAGGGCCGAGCGCCCTGCGCGAGCGCCAGGACCAAGCCTGGCGGCCCTGGCGCGACTGGGTCGGCAAGACACTTGGCGTCGTCCTGGTTCCCGTCGAAGGCATTGTCCCCGGGGTGCAGCCGCAGGCCTCACTGGATGCGGTGCGTAGCCATGCGCTGGGGCTGGATGACCTGCGCCTGACGGCGCTGACCTGGGGCTGCAGCCTGTTCGGGTCTGCCGTGCTGGCGCTAGCCGTGGAGCAGGGGGCGCTGGACGCCTCGGAAGCCTTCCGCCTGGCCTGTGTCGATGAAGACTGGCAGGCCGAGCAGTGGGGCGAGGATGACGAGGCCAAGGCCGCCCGCGCCACGCGTGAGCGCGATGCGCAGAAACTTGCGGTTTGGTTTGGCGCGATCAATCCCTAAATATGTCAGCACTGACCTTAGGAGGGGCCTGACATGTTGATCGTACACCATCTTGAAAATTCACGCTCGCAGCGCGTGCTCTGGCTGCTCGAAGAGCTGGGCGTGCCTTATGAGGTCAAGCGCTATGACCGCGATCCGGTCACCGGGCTGGGACCGAAAGCGCTGTATGACATCCACCCGCTCGGCAAATCCCCGGTGATCGAGGACAAGGGTGAAATCATCGCCGAGACCGGCGCGATCTTCGAATACATCCTGCAGACCTATGATACGGGTGGCGCGCTGTCCTTTGCGCCTGCCACGCCGGAAGCACGGGCCATGACCTACTGGCTGCACTATGCGGAAGGCTCTGCAATGCCGCCGCTGCTGATGAAACTGGTCTTCTCGCGCCTGCCAGAGCGCGCACCCGGCCTGATGAAACCGATCGTGCGCAGTATCGCGAAAAAATCGCAGGACAGTTTCGTCGACCCGCGCCTGCAGGAACATGTCGCCTATTGGGAACAGGCGCTGGCCAGAACCGGCTGGTTTGCGGGCGAGGCGTTTTCTGCAGCCGATATCATGATGAGCTTCCCGCTGGAGGCCGCAGGTAGCCGGTCCCCGCTCGACGGCCTGCCCAATATTGCCCGCTTCCTGACCGCCATTCATGCCCGGCCCGCCTATCAGAAGGCGCTGGAAGTGGGTGGCCCCTACGCCTATGCCTAGGCGCTGAGGGCCTGTCAGCCTAGATGAATATTCCTGAAACGTAGCGCTCACTGCAGGTTGCAAAGCGCTGTGTTTTGCTGGCGTCATGATAAAGCGTATCATGACCTCTCGAGCAGCCGCGCTTGCCATTGCGGCGCCCCTGCTCATCGCAGCGCCCGCCCTTGCCGATCATGATCGGACGAGGGGTCAGACAAGCGGCGCGACAATCTCGGTCCAGACCGAGCTTGGCGGTATCTATTACAATACCGGTACGGATCGTATCGGCTATAGACCCAACCATACCTATTATGGCCGTGATCGCTATCATGGCCAGAATCAGCGCCGGGCTGTTCGGGCGTGCCGTCGCGCCATTAAACAGGAAGCGCGCGCCATTGGCTTCCGCGATATCGATTTCGATAGCCGTGGTTACGCTCAGCCAATCGGTCGCGGTGATTTCCGGGTGACGTTCCGCGAGGTGGAATTTGAAGGCCGCCGCCGCGAGTTTGAGCGCCAGGTCAGTTGCCTTGTGCGCCGCGGTGACCAGGTTCGACAGATCGATGGCTTGCCGCACCATGGCAACCATCGCCGCGATGACCGTCGTCGCTATCGCTACTAGCCGCAGAAGCGGAGCGGTATAAATTCCAGAAAGGAAAGAAAGGCGGCCCTGTCTTTACGGCAGGGCCGTCTTTGACTTGTCAGGCGCGAAACCCTCAGTAAAAGCATGGTCAGTTGCTGGAGGTATTGCATGCAGGATGTCATCGAAGCGCTGGAAGCGCGCCGCGAACAGGCCCGACTGGGTGGTGGTCAGAAACGCATTGAGCGCCAACATGAAAAGGGCAAGCTGACCGCACGCGAGCGTGTAGCCCTGTTGCTCGACGAGGGCAGTTTCGAAGAGACCGACATGTTCGTTGAGCATCGCAGCCATGATTTCGGCATGGAAGACCAGCGTATCCCCGGCGATGGCGTGGTCACCGGATCGGGCACGGTCAATGGCCGCCTGGTCTATGTCTTCTCCAAGGATTTCACGGTCTTCGGCGGCTCGTTGTCCAAGGCCCAGTCTGAAAAGATCGTCAAGGTCCAGAAGATGGCGGTGCAGAACGGCGCCCCGGTCATCGGCATTTTCGATGCAGGTGGCGCACGCATCCAGGAGGGCGTCGATTCGCTCGCCGGTTATGCTGATATCTTCATGGAAAACGTCCTGTCCTCCGGCGTTATACCGCAAATTTCTGTCATCATGGGCCCGTGCGCGGGCGGTGATGTCTATTCGCCCGCCCTGACCGACTTCATCTTCATGGTGAAGGACACCTCCTACATGTACGTGACCGGCCCGGACGTGGTGAAGACCGTGACCAATGAAGAGGTGACGCACGAAACACTTGGCGGGGCTTCGGTCCATGCCAGCAAGTCCGGCGTCGTTGATGGCGCGTTCGAGAATGATATCGAGGCGCTGGTGCAGATGCGCCGCTTGATCGACTTCCTGCCCGGCTCGAACCGTGAGGAGCCACCGGCCCGCCCGAGCTTCGACACAATCGACCGCGAAGACATGAGCCTCGACACGCTGATCCCGGACAATCCGAACACCCCGTACGACATGCACGAGTTGATCGAGAAGACCGTGGACGAAGGCGACTTTTTCGAGATCAGCCCGAATTTCGGCGGCAATATCATTTGCGGTTTCGGCCGGATCGAAGGCTCCACGGTCGGTGTGGTCGCCAACCAGCCGATGACGCTGGCCGGCGTGCTCGACATTGATGCCTCACGCAAGGGTGCGCGTTTCGTGCGCTTCTGCGACTGTTTCAATATCCCGGTCGTGACCTTTGTCGACGTGCCGGGCTTCATGCCGGGCACCAAGCAGGAATATGGCGGACTGATCAAGCATGGCGCCAAGCTGCTCTTCGCCTATGCCGAGGCGACC
>CBDUKI010000066.1:0-10413 GCA_965367765.1 uncultured Henriciella sp. | reverse complement strand
GACAGAGTAGCAAACTCTCACAGATGATCCAGACCCGTTAAGTTGGTTCACTCTGCGGCGATGGCGTTTGCTTCCTCAACCGGGTCTGAGATTGGCAGGTACTGCCCCAGGAAGGTGAGAATGGACTCATATTGGCGCTTGAAACGTCAACACTTGTTGCGGTCATTTAGCGGCGGCACCGCAAAATCGCCCCATTCGGTACAAATCCGTGCCGCAAAGCGCTGTTTTAGCTGATAATGGAGGCCCCGGGGCTTTCGGCGACAATCGAACCGTGGTTGAACGACCAAGGACAAGGCCGAACACGACCGGGGTTGGCCGTTGCATGACGAGGAGGCTGAACATGACGACGCTGGCGCTGGTAGATGACGACGAAAACATTGTTGCGTCGCTAAAAATCTTCTTCGAGGCCGAAGGCTATGATGTGCGCACCTATCATGATGGTCTGACGGCCCTTGGTGCGCTGACCGACAGCCCGCCGGACATTGCCATCCTCGATGTGAAAATGCCCAAGATGGATGGCATGGAGCTGCTCAAGCGCCTGCGCCAGACCTCCGAGCTGCCGGTAATCTTCCTGACCTCCAAGGATGAAGAGATTGACGAGGTGATCGGTTTCAACATCGGGGCCGATGATTTTGTCCGCAAGCCCTGCTCCAACCGCCTTCTGTCAGAGCGGGTCAAGGCCGTCCTGCGGCGCTCTCGTTCAGGGGATAGCGGGCCTGAGGACGGCGACAGCAAGCCAATTGTCCGCGGTCGCCTGACGCTTGACCCGAACCGTCATGCCTGTTCCTGGAATGGCCACCCGGTCCGCCTGACGGTAACCGAATTTCTGATCCTGCAGGCGCTGGCCCAGCGCCCTGGGTACGTGAAGTCCCGCGATCAGCTGATGGATGCGGCCTATGACGATCAGATCTATGTCGATGACCGCACGATTGACAGCCACATCAAGCGGCTGCGCAAGAAGTTCCGCGAATCCGACAAGGAGTTTGACTCCATCGAAACCCTGTACGGGGTCGGATACCGCTATAATGAAAGTTGATCAGTTGGCCAGTTGAAGCCAGGCACGTGCGGCTGACAGGGCAGACTTGATGTCTTCCTTGTCAAGCATGTCAGCAATCTCACCGCGGCACAGCTTGGCATCCTCGGAGCCTTTCATGACCGCCAGGTTGAACCACTTGTGCGCGGCGACAAGGTCCTGTTCACAATCGACGCCTTCCGAATAGGCCAGGCCTACGCGGTAGAGTTCCTCTCCAGTTGCCGTGTCAGCTGCCAGACCGAATTCAGGCGCAACATCGGTTGCCATATCTGAATAAGCCATCGTCTTCATTCCTCTCTCTTCGAGAAGGTTCCCGCCGCTGTTTTCAGCGTGCGGGACACCCACCATCACGTCGCAAATCACCTCAGCGACAGGACTGAGGATGCCGCACAGCCCTTTTGTTAAGGTTAACAGCCAACCCCTTGAAATCGCAGTGTGTTAACGGCTGTCGAGGTGGGGTTAAGATTTCCGCCCGGTTTTGCGGGAATTGCGGCAACTTCGTCCGGTTGAGGCCACAATTGCGATCAAATCCATTAGCCATACCTCCCCGGACCCTCCCTTGGGGAAGGCCTGCAAACCGGTCTGGGAGCTACCTGTATTTGCATATCTTGGTTGCAGTGAGTGTCTTGTGGAGCATGGCGCAAGTGCCTACTCAATTTACCAAGCTGGCGAAGTTCAGTGTGAGCATAATCATCCCAGAAACTTCCAGGAGACGTGAGATGCGATCATCCACCCGTAAGACAACTTGCCTAAAATCCGTCCTTTCCCTGAGCGTTGGCCTGTCAGCGCTGCTGTCCGTGAGCGCGCTGAGCGCGACCGCCCAGGAAGACGGTGAGGACGCCGCCAAGCGCCTGAACACGGTTACCATTACCGCGACCAAACGCGAGCAGACCCTGCAAGATACACCTGTTGCGGTCTCGGTCGTTGATGAACAGGTCATCGAGAAGGCCAACATCCAGGACCTCGGCGACCTGCAATCGGTCGTGCCATCCCTGCAGGTTGGCCAGCTGCAATCATCTGCCAACACCAATTTCATCATTCGCGGGTTCGGCAACGGCGCCAACAATGCCGGTATTGAGCCATCTGTCGGTGTGTTCATCGACGGTGTGTACCGCTCACGCTCCGCCGCCCAGATCAGTGACCTTCCAAACCTGCAGCGTGTTGAAGTGCTGCGTGGCCCGCAATCAACCCTGTTCGGCAAGAACGCCTCTGCCGGTGTGATTTCAATCGCCACGCGCAAGCCACAGTTCGAGCAAAGTGGCTCCGTTGAAGCGGGCATTGGCAATTTCAATGCCTTCCGCCTGAAAGGCGACATTACCGGCCCGATCTCCAACAACGTGGCTTACAGCGCCTCGGCCTATCTCAACCAGCGTGACGGCTATGCCGATGACCTGGCCACCGGCCAGGACGTCAATGAGCGCAACCGTTGGGGCGTCCGTGGCCAGCTGCTGTTCACACCGACTGAAGACCTCGAACTGCGCGTCATTGGCGACTATGACAAGATTGACGAGCTTTGCTGTGTCGCCGCGAACCTGGTCAACGGTCCAACTGGCGAGACCGTCGGCCTGCTCGGTGGCGCACTGGATAGCCAGAACCCGTTCTCGTATGACGTCTACAACAATTTCGGCTCCGAGAACGATATCGAGAATTCAGGCATCTCGCTCCAGGCTGACTATGCCCTGTCCTTTGCCGACCTGACCTCAATCACTGCCTACCGCAATTCATCGCTGGTCCAGAACGCAGATTCCGACTTCACCAGCGCCGATCTGGTAGGCCGCAATTTCAACGATACTGAAATCGATACGTTCACGCAGGAACTTCGCCTGACCTCGAACAATACCGAAGGCATGATCGACTGGATGGTCGGTGCCTTCTATTTCGATGAAAGCGTCGATCTGGAGAACGAGTTCTTCTACGGTGCTGATTTCCGCCGCTACCTCGACATCGAGGCCACATGGGCGGGTGCAGCCGCGCAAGCCGCTGCAGCCTCTCAGCCGATCCCGACCCGCACCCAGATTGCCGGGGCGCTGGATGCAGGCCTCGCCACCAGCCCGCTGGAATCCATCGAAACCGCGCTCGGCCTGCCAGCCGGTCTCGCTTTTGCCCAGGCGGGCCAGGGCATGACGGAGAGCTTTGGTCAGGACAACACTGCCTGGTCGATTTTCGGGACAGTTGATTTTCACCTGAACGACCGCCTGACCGCCACGGTCGGCCTCAACTATACCGAGGATGAGAAGGACGCACGCGGTGCGATCACCAATACGGACGTCTTCTCCGGTCTCGACCTCGTCGAGCTGGGTTTTGCCCAGGCACTGGCCGGATTTGGGGTTGATGCAACCGACCCGGTTCAGGTTGGCACGTTCGCCCAGTCAAACCCAGCGGCCTTCGCTGCGATCCAGGCGGCTGCGGCTGATCCGGCCCAGAACCCGCTTCTCGGCCTGACGGCGCTGCAATTCCTGCCTCCTTTCCTCGCCTTCCCGAACGCGGTTGAGGATGGCAAGTCCAATGACAGCAACTCAAGCTACACGCTGCGCCTAGCCTATGACGCCACCGATAACCTGAACGCCTACGTCTCCTATGCGACCGGCTTCAAGGCGACGTCATGGAACCTGTCGCGTGACAGCCGTCCGTTCGCGAGTGACTTCATTCCGGGCTCGGCAGTTTCCGGCCCAGCCTCTTCGCCAATCCGCGACGCTGGCCTGGCGGTCAACAACCTGACCACCGGCACGCGCTATGCCGGACCGGAAGAATCGGAAGTTTACGAGATCGGCCTGAAAGGCTCGTTCGACCGGTTTGCCTTCAACGTCGCCCTGTTCGAGCAGAAGATTGAAGGCTTCCAGTCAAACGTGTTTACCGGCACTGGCTTTGCCCTCGCCAATGCGGGTGAGCAGTCCACGACCGGTGTTGAATTCGACACCACCTGGCAGGCGACCGACAATCTGACACTGACATTTGCCGGTACCTTCCTGGATCCGACCTATGACAGCTTCGTCAACTCGGCGAGCGGTGACATCAGTGGCCAGGCACCTTCCGGCATTCCTGAACTGTCAACATCCGTGTCCGCGAATTACGAGTTCACCTTCCGCAACCTCGATTCGTTCGTGCGCGGCGACTGGCAGTATGAAGAGGCATCGGACTTCTTCGACGACCCGGCCAACCAGGCGCTCCTGGAAACAGTTGGCTACACCAGCGAGGTCAACCTGTTCAACGCTTCAGCTGGCTTCGTAACCGAGACCGGCCTCGGCGTTTCCATCTGGGGTCGCAACATCTTTGATGATGAAACGATCACCACCGCCTTCCCATCCGTGGCCCAGGCCGGATCGCTGTCAGGCTATCCGAACCAGCCAGCGACCTATGGTGTGACGGTACGCAAGACCTTCTAGTCTTCGACAAGAACGGTTTGATGCGGGCGGATTGGCGATTGGCCAGTCCGCCCGTTTTCTATCCAGGCACGACCGCAGCGATCAGGCGTGGCCCCTGGGCGGCCATGGCATCTGCCAGCGCAGCGTCAAAGGCTTCTGCTGTCTCAACGGTCACGGCAGGGACACCCATGGATTGCGACAGCGCCGCCCAATCAATGTCCGGCCCGCCCAATGAGAGCATGTCCCGCGCCGTTGGGCCGGGGTTACCAGCGCCGGTTCGGTACAGCTCGATATTGAGAATGCGATAGGAATTGTTGACGAAGACAATCGTCGTCACGTCCGCACCCTCGCGCGCCATGCTCCACAGCGCCTGGTTGGTATACATGCCCGCGCCATCTCCACTCAGGCAAATCACCTTGCGGTCCGGCGCTGCAATCGCGGCGCCCAGGGCCAGCGGCAGGCCCTGCCCGATTGCGCCGCCCGTCAGCATCATCCAGTCGTGTGCCCGCGCCTGCGCCGTGGCCATGAAACAGGGCAAGCCATTGGAAACCCCATCGTCGGAGACCAGCGCGTCTGCCGGCATGTGGCGCACCAGGCTGGCGGCTATGGTCGCTGCATTCAACTCGCCCGTCGGCATGTCCGGCTGGGCCAGCGTCTGTGATGGGGCACGTGCTTCGGCACCCAGCGCATCGGCCAGGCCGGCCAGCGTCGCCGCGCTATCGGTCTCAGCGCTGCCAAGGTCAAACGTCTCGCAGCCTTCAGGCACGAGCAGGCTGGGCTTGCCGGGATAGGAGAAGAAGGCCACCGGCAGGTTCGTCCCGGCGATCAGCATCAGGTCAGTCCCGGCAAGGTCGTCCATCGCCATTTCGGCGAAATACTGCATCCGGTCCGGGGCGAAGTACCCTTCGCCGCGACGCTGCTTCCAGAAGAACGTATCGGTCAACACCCGCACGCCAGCAGCACTCAGGCGAGACGCGGCGATCAGGCCTTCCTCGCCCAGGGCGGTACCATTGACCAGGATCACCGGTTTGGTGGCAGCCTTGATGGCCTCGGCGGCGGCGGCCACTTGTTGGTTGCTGACGCTGCGCAGGCTTGGCCGGGTCACTACGGGTCCGTGAACGCCGCCCTCGTTCCATGCCGAATCGGCAGGCAGCAGCAATGACACTGGCCCGGCCTTGGGACCATAGCTCGCCGCGAAGGCTTCACTCGCCAGTTTCCCAGTGTCCTCAACCCGGTCGGCCGACTTGATCCAGCCGGAATTCGGCCCGGCCAGCCCCATGATATTGGAGGTCAGAGGGGCGTCATATTTCAGGTGCGGGACGGCATGATCGCCAATCACATTGATCATCGGCGAATTGGCGCGCCCGGCATTGTGAATGTTCGCCCCGCCATTGAGATAACCCGCGCCGAGATGCAGCAGCGTCATCGCAGGCACGCCGGAGACCCGGGCAAAGCCATCCGCCGCGCCGGTTGCCACCCCTTCAAACAGGCAGAGCACGGACCTGATACGCGGCTCGCTGTCGAGCGCCGTCACCAGGTGCATTTCAGAAGTTCCGGGATTGGCAAAACAGGCGGTGACGCCATTGTCAGCCAGCGTTCCGACCAGAGCTTGCGCGCCGGTCTTGTTGTCTAGGTCTGTCGCGGTCATGCCTGTCTGTGCCAACGAACCCGGCTGCTCGTCAACATGGGGCGCAAAAGTTTCGCCAAAACGCATACAGGACGACATATCATTTCTGATCGGTCGTCCTGCATCGGTCCGTAGACAAGCCACAAAGGGGATATGGCAGCACGGTCCTAACAGGGCTGGCAAGCCATGCCAATACCTGTCGCGTACAATACGAAATTACAGGAGGACTTTGAATGCCGGATGACTACTCTACTGGCCAAGTAATGCGTATGTTCACACGCGTGAAACGATCCTGAATTGATCTAGCCCTTGCCTTCTGTGGCGATGTGCATGATGCCGCCGCAATGCTTGCAGTGGACAGCATCCGGGTCATGGCGCAGCAAGCCGCAGCTCGGGCATTCGACCTCGACCTTGCGGTTCGGTACGACGATGGCCCGGATCAGGCGCAGAAACAAGGTCAGCCCCAAAACCATGATGATGACCGCCAGTAAACGGCCCCAGTTCCCGGTCATGGAAATGTCGCCATAGCCTGTGGTCGTCAGTGTGCTGACGGTGAAGTAAAGCGCATCGACATAGTTATCGATGCCAACACCATGGTCTTTCTGAAGGACATAGACCATGCCGGACATCAGAAAGATAAACACGACGAGATTGGTCACTGCGTCAAAGATCGCCTCGCGCTGCTTGAGATAGGATGAGATCCGTTTCAGCCGCCGCAGCAAGGTAAAGGCCCGCACGATCCGCACCGCCCGCAGCAGGCGCAGAAAGGCAAAATTCTGGGTGAAGACCGGCAACAGCATCGAGATCACGACCAACAGGTCTGCCCAATTATAGACCCGTCGCCAGAACTTGTATCTTGGCCTGGCGATATATAACCGCGCCGACAGGTCGAGTGCGATCACCGAGCCAATCGCATAGTCAAACGTCGGGTGCGAAATGCCGTCACCGCGAAATGGCGCCCAGAGAAAATAGGCGATGGTCAGCACATCGAAGACCAAAAGCGCGACGCGAAAAAAATACGGCCCCCGGCCATGCCCCTCATACAGCCAGAACAGCGTTCGATTCAGCCCGGTACGTTCGCTCATGTAACCCCATCATATCCGTTCACATTCACAACTAATCTGATCCTTGCGGATGACAACTCCCGGCCGTGTGCCTAAATCGCCAGCATGAGCAGACTTCATGGCCACTTGCCCAATCGCAAGATTCTCTCGCTGTCCGGCCCGGACACAATCACACTGCTGGAACGCCTGGTGACCAACCATACCAGCAACTGGGGGCCGGGCGAGGCCCGTTACGGCGCGCTGCTGACGCCGCAAGGCAAGGTGATTGCTGACTTCATCGCCCTGCGCGTGGAAGATGGTGTGTGGCTAGATGTGGCCGAGAGCGCCGCAGCGGACCTCGAGAAAAGGCTGAAGATGTTCCGCCTGCGCAGCGATGTCGTGATTGCCCCGCGCGACGACCTGTTCGTCGCCATCACGCAGGACGGTACCCCCGGCCAATTTGCTGATCCGCGCCATCCCGACTTGCCTGGGCGCACGATTTCAGCACACAAGCCTGACGAGACCTGCGAGGGCTATGCTGAGGCGCGCATGGCGCTTGGCGTGCCAGAACAAGGGGCAGACTTCGCGTCGGCAGAGGTTTTCCCTGCTGATATCAACATGGACCACCTGAACGGTGTCGACCTCAAAAAAGGCTGCTTTGTCGGCCAGGAAGTTGTTAGCCGGATGCATCGGCGCGGCAATATTCGCCGCCGGACCATTGCGCTCACCGGTACCGGCCTGGTGCCGGGCGATACATTGATGGCGACCAGCCCGCTCGGCGAGGTGACCAGCGTGTCCGGCGCGCGTGCCCTGGCCCGTGTTCGCATTGACCGTTTCGCCCGGGCCGAAGCCGATGGCCAGGCCATTCACGTCAATGACAATCCGGTAAAGATTGCAAAACAGGATTGGCTTGTCAGCGAAATGGCGGCATCCCTGAACCATGACTGAGACCTTGCATTGTGGTTGGGCCCCGGCTGATGATGCGCTTTATCGCGCGTATCATGACGCGGAATGGGGAGTGCCAGAATATGACAGCCGCGCCCTTTGGGAGAAGCTGCAACTGGACGGCATGCAGGCGGGCCTGTCGTGGATTACCATCTTGCGCAAGCGTGAGACAATGCGCGAAGAGTTCGACCAGTTCGATCCGGAGAAGATTGCTGGTTGGGACACCGCCCGGATTGAACAAGCCCTGCAAAACCCCGGCATCATACGAAGCCCGGCCAAGATCCGCGCCTGTATCGGCAATGCCCAAGCCTTTCTGGACCGAGCCGACCAGGGAGAGGATTTTTCTGATTTCTGTTGGTCCTTCGTAGATGGCCAGCCAATCGACATGGCCTGGACGAATTTCCGCGATGCCCCAACCAAGACAGCCATTTCAGAAGACCTGTCAAAGGCGCTCAAGCAGCGTGGTCACAAATTTGTCGGCCCGGTCATCGTCTATGCCTGGATGCAGGCCTGTGGCCTTTATAATGACCATGAACGCGCCTGCCCGCGCCACCGCGCCGTAAAGGAGATGACCCGATGAAACTCGCCCTGCCCCTGATCGCGCTCGGCCTGCTTGCCAGCTGCATTACCTCTGAGAAATTCGATCTGGATCGGGCCTATGCCAGATGCGAGACGATCAAGACGGTCACTGTGCGTGATCGCTGCATTGCTGATGCGGTGGCCGAGTCCGAGCGTCGTCGCCAGATCGAGGCTCAGAGAGACGTCCAGCGAGAAGCCGATGCCGAAGCGCGCGAGCTTGGCCGGGTGATTGCCGGGGCCGAACAGGACTAGGCCACAAATTGCCAGAGTGCGCGCATGCGGCTGGCGTCGCGCCCTTCCAAATCCCAGCCTCTGACTTCGTGCCCGATTGGCCAGGCATGGACAGAAGTTTCAGATCGTGATAGTGAGCGAGCATTCACATACAGGAAGCACCATGCTCAAGTCTCTTATTCCGCTCGTCTCGCTCGGCCTGATGGCTGCATGCTCCCCCCGTCCAGCGCCGGAGGCTGACCTGTCCAGCTGGCAGGTATCTGGCCCAGCGCGGCCTCGCGGCAGCCGAAGCGCATCTTGTCGAACAGCCGGTCACACCAGAGACTGCCTTCCTCACCGGGGGCCTGCAATTCCTGCGCGCCAATGAAGCCATCATGCAGGTACGCTATCGCAACGCGGCCGGATCAATCGCGATCCTGCCCGGCATGCGCAATGAGTTGCCCGCCAATCCGGACGGCAAGTTCGATCCGGCATTCCTCGAAATTTCATTGAACGCGGCCTTGATCCAACTGGCGAAAGCCGAAACCAGCCTGGCTTCGGCAACCGGAAAAGAGTTTGCGGTCGACTTTCCGCTGACGGCCGTCTGGTTCGATATCAATGCGAATGGCCAGCGCGAAGATTGGGAAAGTGGCCTGGCCATCATGGCCGCCCTGAACGCCGAGGCCGACGCGGAGTTTGACGGCATAATCCGTTTCGACAGTGCCGATGCGCATTGGCTGAAGGCTTATGTTCACGTCATGTCAGGCATGGCTGAACTGACCCTGGCAACCGATCCGACACCGGCCATCCGCACTGTTTACGAGGGCCGCCAGGCACTGGAAGAGCTGGGGGCGACGCAGGTCCTGTTCCTCGGCAATGACGAGCTGGACATGCTGGCGGCGACATTGTTGACGCTTCGCGGGGTCCCCGACCAGAGCCGCACCCGGGCTGCACACAAGCATTTCAAGGCCATGATTGTGGAGAACCGGGCCTTCTGGCGCGCCGTTGCTGAAGAGACAGACAATGACCGCGAATGGCTGCCCAATACAGAACAGACGTCAGTTTTCGGCGTTGAGGTCACACAGGAAATGGCTGATGGCTGGCGCGATGTTCTGGTTGACATCGAGGACATTCTTGAAGGCCGCACCCTCGTGCCGCATTGGCGCGCCGGGCCGAGTTTCGGTGAAACGACGGGGCTGGGCATCAATGTCGCGAAGTTTCTGCAAGAGCCGGGTGACATGGACCTGATCCTGTGGATTCACGGCGCAGCAGCAGCCCCTTATCTCGAACATGGCCGCCTGGCCGAAATGGCGGCCTGGAATCGCTTCGAGACCATGACCCGCGGCGACAGCCTGTTGTTTGCCATGTGGTTTAACTAGGTCAGGTCTCTCGACGCGCCTGCGCAATCGCTCTAGACCCTTGTAAAAGCAACAAGACGCCTGAATGCGCGAAGAGACCTGCCCATGAACAATCCCGTCATTTCGGCCACCGGCCTTTGGACCCCGTCAGAATCCATCTCCAACGAAGAACTGGTGACCAGCTTCAATGCCTGGTCGGACAAGTGGAACGAGGCACACGCCGCCGAGATCGCCGCCGGGACCATCGAGGCCAAGC
>CBDUKI010000065.1:0-10447 GCA_965367765.1 uncultured Henriciella sp. | reverse complement strand
CACTACCAGACCGATGGCTGGCTGAGCGAAGACAGTGCCGACATCTATGACCACCAGGTTGAGGCGCTGTTTACCGGTAGCGCCGCCGCCATGCGCCGGGCTGCATTGGCCGAACTGGCGCGCGAACTGGCCGGGCGAGACCAGGCCGATGCGCAGGTGCTCGACCTCGCCTGCGGCACCGGGCGGTTCATGGTGCAGGCCCTGAATGCGTTTCCGAAACTCAGCCTGACCGGGCTTGACCTGTCGCCGCCTTATGCGCGCAAGGCGCGGCGCGCTGTGGCGCGCTGGGCGCAGGCCGACGTGGCCGAAGGCAAGGGCGAGGACATGACCTTTGCCGATGGCCGGTTCGATGCGATTGTCAGCATTTACCTGTTCCACGAATTGCCGCCGCGCATCCGTGCGCAGGTGATTGGCGAAGCGGCCCGCGTCCTCAAGCCGGGCGGGGTCTTCATCGTCGCCGACAGCCTGCAGCATGGCGACAATCCTGGCCTGGATGGCTTTCTCGAATATTTTCCCGAAGGCTTTCACGAGCCGTATTACAAGGCCTTTCTTGGCTGGGATATTACACCCGCCATGCAGGCCGCAGGTTTTGAACTTGAGCGTACGCAGCTGGCCTTCCTGACCAAGGTGAATGTCTGGCGCAAGGCGATACAGGAGGACAAGAATGACTGAACGCAGATTGATGCTGATTACCGGGGCGTCGGCGGGGATCGGTGCGGAGTTCGCACGCCAGTATGCAGCGCTCGGCTGGGATATCGCGCTGACGGCGCGGCGCACTGACCGGCTGGAAAAGCTCGCCGACGAGCTGGAAACCCAACACAGGATTGACACGCTGGTGATCGCCCAGGATCTCGCCCGGGCCAATTCTGCCGATGCCATCCTGAAGGCGGTGAGCGAGGCCGGGCGGCATGTCGATGGCCTGGTCAACAATGCCGGGTATGGCCTGCCGGGCACGTTCTTCAACACCAAGTGGAAGGACCAGGCGGCGTTCATTCGCGTGCTTTACACCGCGCCGATTGAGCTGACCCACAAGGTTCTGCCGAGTATGGCCGATCACGGTTTCGGGCGGATCATCAATGTCGCTTCGCTGGCCGGGTACACGCCAGGCTCGAACGGGCATACGCTTTATGCCAGCGTCAAGTCGGGCCTGATCAAGTTTTCCGAAAGCATCAATGCGGAGGCCAAGGCAGCGGGCCATCCCGACATTCACTGCACGGCGCTGTGCCCCGGCTTTACCTGGTCTGAATTCCATGACGTCAACGGCACGCGCGAGAAGACCAATGAAATGCCGAGCTGGATGTGGATGGAGGCTGCGCCCGTGGTCGAGGCCGGGATTGATGCTTGCGAACGCGGCCACCCCGTTGTCGTGCCGGGGGCCGTCAACAAGGGCCTGGCGACACTGACACGCATCCTGCCGGAGCCATTGGGGCGGATGATGGTCGGCGCCCAGTCTAAGCGGTTTCGCGATGCCGGGGACGGGTGACGCTTGCGGGCAGACGGAAACCAGCCTAGGTGACAGAAAACCGATGGGAGTCTGACCCTTGAGAGAGCTACTTTTCGCCCTGCATGGCTATATCTTCGCGCCGATCATCTGGCTGATCGTCATGGTCATCATTGCTTATTTCGTGATGAGCTGGCTGTTCGTGCTGGGGATTG
Organism: uncultured Henriciella sp.; assembly: GCA_965367765.1. Classification (GTDB taxonomy): domain Bacteria; phylum Pseudomonadota; class Alphaproteobacteria; order Caulobacterales; family Hyphomonadaceae; genus Henriciella. Next base: position 8,791 of record CBDUKI010000065.1, on the reverse strand, counting down.
TCCAGCAGCACAACCCGACCGCGCGGCAGGTCTATGGCTTCCTTCATTCCATCGTCGAGCCAATGGCCAGGCCGATCCGGCGTATTCTGCCGCCAATGGGCGGACTGGACCTGTCGCCGCTGGTGCTGATCCTCGGCCTGCAATTCCTGAGCGGTTACGGCATTCCGAAATTCATTTCACTGATCCCGTTCTGATGCGCCTTGCGGTTCGGGTAACGCCGAACGCATCGGCAGATCGAGTGGAAGGGCGCGGCGAGGACGCAGCCGGGCGTTGTTTCCTGAAAGTGCGGGTGCGCGCCGTGCCCGAGGATGGCAAGGCCAACAAGGCGGTTGAAAAGACGCTGGCCAAGGCGCTTGGCCTGCCGAAATCCTGCATTCAGGTGGTGACGGGGCAGACGGCGCGCCTTAAAGGCGTCGACATCGACTGCGCTGAAGACAGTCAGGCGGCGCAGCTTATCAAGGAGTGGATGGGCGATGAGTGCTGAAATCATTTCCGGAAAACAGGTTGCCGAGGACGTCCGCGAGCAGGTGCGCTGCGCGGTGGAGGCCCTGCCGGGCCAGCCAACCCTGGCCGTGGTGCTGGTCGGCGAAGACCCGGCCAGCCAGGTCTATGTCCGCAACAAGGTGCGCCAGACCGAGGCTTGCGGTATGCGCTCGCTGCACCATCATCTGCCCGCAGACGCCAGCCAGGAGGCGGTCGAAGCCCTGATCGATCAGCTCAATAAGGATGCCGAAGTTGATGGCATCCTGCTGCAATTGCCGCTGCCGAAGGGGCTGGATGAAACTGCCGCGATTGAACTGATTGACCCGGCCAAGGATGTTGATGGTCTGACCGAAGCATCGGCGGGGCGGCTGGTCCTTGGCAAGCCGGGCCAGCGCCCATGCACCCCAACCGGCTGTGTGATCCTGGCCAAGCGCGCACTCGGCAATGACCTGTCCGGCAAGCATGTCGTGGTGATTGGCCGGTCCATCCTGGTTGGCAAACCGGCGGCGCTGTTATTCCTGGCCGAGAATTGCACCGTCTCGATGGCGCACAGCCGGACGCAGGACTTGCCGGCCCTGTGCCGCACGGCAGATATTGTCGTGCCAGCGGTCGGGCGCCCGCAAATGGTCAAAGGCGACTGGCTGAAACCGGGGGCCTGCGTCATCGATGTTGGCATCAATCGGATCGACGCGCCTGAAAAAGGCGAGGGCAAGACCCGCCTGGTTGGTGATGCCGACTTTGACAGTTGCGTAGCCGTGGCCGGGTCGATCACGCCGGTGCCGGGCGGCGTTGGCCCGATGACGATTGCCTGCCTGCTGCGCAACACGGTCCTGGCCGCGTGTGCCCGGCGTGGCTGGCCTCAGCCGGAAGCTCTGTGAGCCAGCCGTTCAAGCTGGCGGAAACGCCGCTGCATCTCCGGCTGTGGGCTGAGCAGGAAGGGCGCTGCGCCCTGTGCGGCGAGGCGATGTTGAAGAACCGGTTTGACGCTCCTCACGCGCGCATCTGGGCGCGCCAGCGCGCGACCCTGGACCACATCCGACCAAAATCAAAAGGTGGCTCGGACGCCGAAGACAATCTGCAACTGGCCCATGCCCGATGCAACAAGCTTAAAGGCGCGGGCTGGCGCGCCTAAATGTCGGCCTCGTCCGGGATGGACTGGTCCATGTTGCGGGCCGGTTCGCAGCACGGCTGGTTGCCGACCGGCCTGGCCGGAACCCCGGCGACCGTACATTGCGGGTGGACATCCTTGAGCACCACTGAGCCAGCCGCGATCTTGGCTTCATCGCCAATCGTGATGTTGCCAAGCACCTTGGCCCCAACAGATAGCAGTACACCCTTACCGATTTTCGGGTGACGGTCGCCGACCTCTTTGCCGGTACCGCCCAGGGTGACCCCGTGCAGCAGCGAACAATTGTCGCCAACCACGGCGGTTTCACCGATCGTGATGTCAGTGGCATGGTCGAGCATGACGCCGCGCCCGATCGTGGCCGCCGGGTGGATGTCGACCGCGAACAGTTCGCTGGCCCGTGACTGGAAGTGGAATGCCAGCGTCTCACGGCCCTGTTTCCACAGGTGATTGGCAATCCGGTAGGTCTGCAGGGCGAGGAAGCCCTTGAAGAACAGGAAAGGCTGTAACAGGCCGCGGCAAGCCGGGTCGCGCTCCAGCGTGGCCTGCATATCGGCCTCTGCAGCGGCAACCAGGTCGTGATTGGCATCATAGGCGTTGGCGATGAGCTGGCGAACCTGTTGTGGCCCCATTTCCGGCCCGGCAAGCTTTTCCGCCAGGTGGAAGGCGAGGGCCTGGCAAATGGTCTCGTGAGAGAGGATCGCAGCCTCAAGATAGCTGGCCATGGTTGGCTCGTCAGCCGCAGCGGCGCGCGCCTCGAATTTCAAGCGGGTCCAGACTGGGGGGGGCGAACCGATATCGGGATTGTCGCTCATGGGGAATACCTCCGGCCGACAAGATGGCGCTTTCCGCCGAAGGGTTCAAGACATTGCCGCGTTGGCGGCTGGATTATTCCGACTTCGGCTTGTGCAGGAAGTGGATCGCAAACTCGTTGGTAACCGAGCGGACAACTTCGCCCTTGAGCGAGCCGGCGCGCACGATCTCGCCAACAAACGGGATTGGGCCTTCATATTCGAAAGCCGCACCAGTCAAGGAAATATCGATGACACGGCATTGCAGCTTGGTGCCGTTTGCGCGGGTGATCAGGGCCGGTCCACCAGCCGCCTTGCGGGGCGCAGCGCGCTCATCCTCAAGATCAAATTTCTTGTGATTCACGAGCCAGACCAAGCGGTCGGCCAGCTTGTCACGTTTGTGTGAGCTGGCTTCGAACACGATTGCGAAGCCGCCATCGACATGGCGCACGACCTTGCCCATGACACGACCAAGGTCATCGAAATAGCAGATCACGTCCTGGCCTTCAGGTGGCAGCACCTCGGCATCGATGCGCGCACCGCCACACGAAATGTCGGCCGTGCGCAGGCTGTGATCGGTATCTTCGAACAGGAAGCGGCCATCAAGTTGCAGCGCCACACGCAGGTGGCGACGACGGTCCGGCTTGGTCCGGGTCGCAGGGATGGACTGGGTAACAGGTTGCACAGCGGCACTCATGAATATGTCTCCAAATTAAGTGCAGCGCCCGCCCGATTGCTACAGTCTGTCCAAATTAGCAATTGCGGGTTCACAAATGGTTGATAGGCATGCGAAAGCTAACATGATCGGTTAGAGTTTATTTAGGGTTCTGGAGACGGCATGAGCGGGCACGAAACATTTGATTACATTATCGTTGGTGCGGGCAGTGCCGGGTGTTGCCTGGCGGCACGGCTGAGCGAGGATCCGGATGTCAGCGTCTGCCTGATCGAGGCAGGCAAGAAAGACAAGTCGCTGATGGTGCGCATGCCGGCTGGGGTCGGCAGTCTGATCCAGGACGAGAATGACCATAATTGGGGATTCTGGACCACGCCCCAGAAACATATGGACAATCGCAAGCTGTGGTGGCCGCGAGGGCGCGGCTGGGGCGGGTCGTCCTCGATCAATGGCATGATCTATATTCGCGGTCATGCGCGTGACTATGACTTGTGGCGCCAGTCCGGCTTGCGCGGCTGGGGCTTTTCCGACGTGTTGCCATATTTCCGGCGTTCAGAACGCTATGAGGGCGGGGCGAATGATTTCCATGGCGGCGACGGCCCGCTGAATGTCACCGAAAGCCCGATGAATTCGCCAGTCTATGACGCTTTCGTCGCCGCCGGGAAAGAAGCTGGCTACGCCACGACGAATGATTTCAACGGCGCGCAGCAGGAAGGCTTCGGCACGTATCAGCGCACGATTTTCGAAGGCGAGCGCTGGAGTGCCTCCTTCGCTTATCTGCGCCCGGCGCTGAAGCGCGATAACCTGACCGTCAAATCGACCGCGCTGGTCTCTCGCGTGGTGTTCCGCGGTGGGGTGGCGCAAGGCGTTGAGGTGGTGGCCGGCAAGGGGGCCCAGCCGGAACAGATTCACGCCGCGCGCGAGGTGATCGTCTGTGCCGGGGCGGTGCAGTCGCCGCAGATCCTCATGCTGTCGGGCATCGGACCCGCCGATGAAATCCGCAAACATGGCATCACCTCGATTGCTGATCTGCCGGGCGTTGGCGCCAATATGCAGGATCATCTCGACGTGACCGTCATTCATGACATGACGCAGAAGCTGTCGGCCTATTCGATGCAGGCCGGGCTGAAGAAGATCGCTGTGGGTATTCGCTATCTCCTGTCCAAGTCAGGCCCGGGAGCAGACAATTTCCTGCAGGCCGGGGCCTTCCTGAAAACGCGCGAAGGGCTTGATCGACCGGACATCCAGCTGCACCTGGTCAACGCGATGATGGCCGACCATGGCAAGCATGACTATGGCCGCGACGGGTTTACCGTTCACAGTTGCCAGCTGCGACCGGAAAGCCGCGGTACGATCTCGCTGGCCAGCAATGACCCGTTCGACCATCCGCTGATCGACCCGAATTATCTGGCCACCGAGGAAGACCGGCGCGTGATGCGCGATTCGGTCAAGATGATCCGCGATATTTGCGGTCAGAACGCGCTTGCGCCATTGCGCGGCGCAGAGGTCATGCCGGGTCAGGAGGTCCAGACCGATGCGCAGATCGACGCCTTCATCCGCACACATGGCGAGACGATCTATCACCCGGTCGGCACGGTGCAGATGGGCATTCACGATGATGCGCCGCTTGATGGCGATTTGAAAGTGCGCGGCGTCGAGGGGCTGCGCGTGGTCGATGCCTCGGTGATGCCAAACCTGATCGGCGGCAATACCAACGCGCCGACCATCATGATCGCCGAAAAGGCAGCGGACCTGATCCGTGGGATCGCCGCGCCAGCGCCGCAGGAGGTTGCTCTGGCCGACTAGGCCGGGTCGCTCGGCTTGGCGTCCGGGCGTTTCCAGACGGCGCGGATATGCGAATCAAGTTCGGGGCCAAGCCCGATCCATCCGAGCCGTCCATTGCTGGCATTGACGATGACCACGCGGTCCTTCTCGTCGAGCACCTCATTGATCAATTCGCGGATTTTCGGCGTGCGCGTGGGCGTATGCACAAGGAAGGTTTCCGGCATGATTTCAACGAAGGTGCCGATTGTGTTGAGAATACGGATGACACGATTACGGCTATCGCCCAGGCTTTTCAGCACGATGATATGATTGGCAGGCCGGGCCGGTGCATCCGCCGTTTTCTCAGCCGGGCGTTGCAGGAAAAGCGGGCGCAGGGCCGCCTGTTCAGAGGCTGGAATGAACGCCCCACCATCGCCTTCGGCTGTGCGCGAGTGGGGCGTCAGCCGGCCTTCAAGGGCAAAGCTGCGCATCTGACCCAGCGTGTACGGGCCATAGACTGTGTCCTTGACCATCACCCGCCAGATCGACGGATCAACCTGCGACAGGTCGAGAATATCCTGCTTGCTCATCGCGCAACGTCATCCTTGATTCGCAGACGTTTGCCCATAGCGTAGGTTCAATCATATCTAGGGAGCAAGCCATGGCCGAGTTGGAATTCGTGAATACAAGACGCGACGGACACGTCTTCATCGTCGAGATGAACCGTCCGGAAAAAATGAACGCGCTGCACCCGCCGGCCAACAAGGAACTGTCAGACGCGTTCGATGAGTTTGCCGCCGACAAGGATTTGTGGGTGGCGATCATTACCGGGGCCGGGGATCGGGCTTTTTCGGCGGGCAATGACCTGCGTTACCAGGCCGAGGGCGGTGAGATGTTCCCGGTACCGATGGGGTTTGGCGGCCTGACCAATCGCTATGATCTGTACAAGCCGGTGATCGCAGCGGTGAACGGCGTCGCCATGGGTGGCGGGTTCGAGATCGCGCTGGCCTGCGACCTGATCATCGCCTCGGACAATGCCCGTTTCGCCTTGCCTGAGCCGAAAGTCGGCCTGGCGGCCCTGGCCGGGGGGCTGCATCGCCTGCCGCGTCAGATCGGCCTGAAACAGGCCATGGGCATGATCATGACCGGGCGTCACGTACCGGCTGGCGAGGGCAAGGAACTGGGCTTCGTCAACGAGGTCGTGCCGCAGGCTGAGCTGATGGAGGCCGCGATGAAATGGGCCGGCATGATTGCCGAGTGCAGCCCGGCTTCGATCCGTTGTTCGAAGGAAGTGGTCATGCGCGGGTTGGATACGGCCAATTTTGAGGAGGCGTTCAAGGCCCGCTACCAGGGCATTTCAGACATGCTCAAGGGGCCGGACTTCATCGAAGGCCCGCTCGCCTTCTCACAAAAGCGCAAGCCAAACTGGCAAGGCTAGCCAGCCTGTTTTGGCGGCACCGCGATCATCAGGTTGATGGCGATGGAAATGCGTTCGCGATTGCCCAGATAGGGCCGCACGGAATGGTTCATCCAGGACGGGAAGGCCACCATCATGCCGGATTGTGGCCGGATCGGGTGGAAGGCCCTCTCAACCTGTCCGCCAGGCCATTTGAACACCATGTCGGGGGCGTACATCCGGTTCGTCGGTGAGCGTGGGTCATAAAGGACCAGTTCACCGCCCTGATTGCCCGCGCCCGGATCGTAACCGTCATCGACATAATAGACCAATGACCACAGCGCACCGGGATGGTTGTGCATCTGGTTGGAGGCATTTTTCGGCGAGACATTGGCCCACATTTCGGCCATCCAGCCGAAACGCGGCTGTTTCGGGCTGGCCAGGTCATGCGAGTAGGGGTCAATGAAGGCGCAGGCGAGGCGACCAAGCTCGTGTGCCGGTGCTCCGCCCCAGGACAGCATGTCAGTGGTCGATTGCCAGCCCAGCACGTTGGAACGGTGGTTGCCGGGGCTGGCCTGGCGATTCTCAGCGATGACCTGCCTGAGCTGCGGGTTCAATGTGTCGGCACTGGGCAGACGCCCGGCAAGCACGGCTGTCGGGAACAGGTTGAGCACCTGCTGGTTGAAATTCTCGGTCACGAATACTCCTCACCCGGTTGTCATGCTTCCGGCACAGTTTGAACTTAAGCATTTACCTGGGAAGCTCGTAAAGTTAGCCTGTCAGCAAAAAGGGGAATGATATGTGGGCTTTGGCGAAAGTGCTGTCGAACGCATCGGCAAAATTGGTTGCGACCTTTTTCATGGTGATCGTCCTGATCCTGGTGGCCTTCGCGACCATGCCAGAAGCGATCAACGCGCTGAAAGAGGGGATTCAGCATTTCCTGCTGACCGATTTCATGCGTGACCCGCCACTCAATGCACAGGGCGAAATGCTGTTTGACATGCTGATCACCGATGCGGCTGTGTTCGGCATCATCATGACGCTGACCGCACGGATGCTGGTCGAGCTGATCTGGTACGGGTCAGGTGTGCTGTGGCGGTTGGTCAATCCGCCTGAGGATGCGCCTGCATCGCGCCGTCCAGCCAATGGCTCCGGCGATTTTTACGGCGAATCCTGATTTTTCCGCCGTCAAGCGGGTTCCCAATCGGCAACCATCCGCCTATGTCGGGGCCAGATAGCGTATAGGAGTTGAAACATGGGTCGCGAAGAGTTGCTGCGCCTTGAGGCCTACCTGAGGGCGAAACTGAACCCGGAGCTGAAACTCGTGGCCCGCAAGGAAACCGATGATTCCGTCGAGGTCTATCTCGGCACTGAGTTTCTCGCCGTGGTCTACAAGGACACAGACGAAGGCGAAGTGTCCTACTCGATGACCATGACCGTGCTGGCCGAAGACCTGGACGCTTAGCACCGGGCCATCGAAATCTTTCCTGACGGTCATTTGACAGACCGATCGAACTTTGCCGAAAGTGTCGTTCCGGGGGTAGATCATTCCCCCGAAATCAGGGGAGAAGGAATGACTTATTACCAGAAATCCATTTTTGCTGTCGGCCTCGCCGCGGCAACCGCCTTTGGTCTGGCGGCACAAGCCCAGGCGCCGCAAGGGCCGGGTGACAAGGCCCAGCCGAGCGCCCGTGCCCAGCAGGTCTTTGACTATTGGAGCAGTGAGCGCATGCAGAACGCCAAGCCGCGTGACCTTGTGCTCGACCATCGCGGCCTGCCTTTCATGCGTGACGCCAGCGGCAAGCTGACACCATACGGCCATGACAAGCCGATCAGCCTCAAGGAAAACCAGCTCAAGCCGGTTCCGGCAGCCAAGCCCGGTGGTGGCGGCAACACGTCCGATACGACCCCACCGACCATCAGCTCGATGAGCCCGGCAGACGGGGCCACGATTGGCGCAAGCCAGGCATTCTCGGCGGTTGTGACAGATGCGGGCAGTGGCGTGCGTTCGGTGACGTTCACCATCAATTATACCGGCGGCACGCAGAGTTTCTCCGGCACGCATGTCGGCAATGATGTCTGGGAAGTCAGCTTGCAGGGCTTTCCTGACGGTGCGGGTAGTTGGTACGTGACGGCACAGGACAGTGCCAAGCGCGGCGGCAATTCCGCAACTTCATCGACGCTGAACTTTACGGTGGATACTGGAAATGGCGGCGGCAACCCGGGCGGTGGTGACACGGTGACCAACAGCCACTGGACCGATGGCGGTGCGGTGCAGACCGCAGCTGGGCGCTTGTTCTATGAAATGCCGTCCAACAAGCGCTTCACGCGTTGGGCAGGCTATGTCTGCTCGGGCACTGTCGCCACCGATGGCGTCACCGGACGTTCGGTAATCATCACCGCCGCGCATTGTGTCTATGACGATGCCAACAAGGCGTTTGCCCGCAATGTCCTGTTTATTCCGAACCAGGATGGCACCACGGGCAGTGGTACGGACAGCAATTGTTCGAACGACCCGGTTGGCTGCTGGACGGCCAGCTTCGGCGTGGTCGATGTCG
>CBDUKI010000064.1:0-10670 GCA_965367765.1 uncultured Henriciella sp. | reverse complement strand
ACAGGCAAGGCCTATGAGATGGGGAATATGGGGCATCGTCCTGGCCCGAAAGGCGGCTATTTCCCGGTCCCGCCAATCGACTCTGAGCAGGACATGCGCTCTGAAATGCTGTCCATCATGGGTGAGCTTGGTCTTGAACCTGAAAAACACCACCACGAGGTGGCCCCGGCACAGCACGAGTTGGGCATGAAGTTCAACACGTTGACGACAATGGCTGACAACCTGCAGCTGTATAAATACGTCATCCACAATGTGGCGGCATCCTACGGCAAGACGGCGACCTTCATGCCGAAGCCGTACTTCAACGATAACGGCTCGGGCATGCACGTGCACCAGTCTATCTGGTCCAAGGGCAAACCAATGTTTGCCGGTGACGGCTATGCCGGGCTGTCCGAGATGTGCCTGCATTACATTGGCGGCATCATCAAGCACGCCAAGGCGCTGAACGCGCTGACCAATGCGTCGACCAACTCTTACAAACGGTTGGTGCCTGGCTTCGAAGCCCCGGTGATGCTGGCCTATTCAGCTCGCAACCGGTCTGCCTCGATCCGGATCCCATTTGGGACAGGGGCGAAGGCCAAGCGTATCGAGACCCGCTTCCCGGACCCGACGGCCAACCCATACCTGGCCTTTGCCGCGCTGCTGATGGCTGGCCTGGACGGGATCGAGAACAAGATCGATCCGGGCGAAGCGATGGACAAGGATCTCTACGACCTGCCGCCAGAAGAAGCCAAGTCCATCCCTCAGGTTTGCGGTTCGCTGCGTGAGGCTCTGGAGAGCCTGGATGCGGACCGGGCCTTCCTGACCAAGGGCAATGTCTTCGATGATGATCAGATCAATGCTTATATCGACCTGAAAATGGAAGAGGTGGAGCGCTTGCAACTTCATCCTCACCCGGTTGAGTTCGATATGTATTACAGCGTCTAGGGCGCAGCTCTCCTGACCTTCATGCCGGACCCTTTGACGGGGTCCGGCATTTTCTTTTTCTGGTGGCAGATTGTCCAGACAGTCGCACTTGACAATCATTCGCAAGTGCTGCAAATGGTTCTCATGATCATTTGTGTCTGCCGCCGTATCAATGAAAATGGGGTTCGCGAGGCCGTCCATGCCGGTGCGCGTTCGCCAGAGGCCGTACAGGCGCATCATGGATGCGAGTTCAATTGCGGGAAGTGCCGTTGCACAATTGGCGAAGTGATTGCCGAGACGCTTGAAGACACTCCAGCTATGGGCGAACTGATCGCTGCTGAATAGGCAGGTTCCAGGACAATTCATATGCAATAGGCGCGCAGGGCATGAGCCGGCGTGCATTGGCAAGATGGCGCGATGATCCGGGTTGCCCCATTTCCGCCGCTTGAGCGGGCTAGGCAAAGCAGCTTAGACATATTGCAGTTATGCCCGGAGACCGATTCATGCGCTTGCCTTTCATCGCCGCCGCCGCCCTGGCCGTGGCCGCTTCACCCTTTGCCGTCGCCCAGAACGAAGCGGCAAGCGACACGACAAAACGCGCGCTGGCAGCTGGCTACAAAGCCTTGTTCACGTGTTCCGGTACATTCAATGCAGACCAGAGCCGCGCCGTAATCGATGCTAATGAGCTGGATGGTATTTATGAGGAATATCGCCCGTTGATGAATCTGGTTTCGGACGCCAATATCAATGAGCGTCGGCGGACGGTTTCAGTTCGGTTCGATGCGGACATGCCGCCGCGTATTGCCGCCTGGCGCCCGGGCATGGGCTGTTCGTTGCTGGCGGTCGGGGCATCGCCTAAGGCAACCGCCTGGTTGCCAAGCTTCTCAGAGGAGCGGACCCGCACGCCGGACACCTCTACTGCCCTCGGCGATAATGTCATTCTGACCGAGAATACGCTGGCGCTGGACCGGCTGGAGGCCCCTGTCAGCTTCGCCTTCGATGGCCTGACCTACGGCGAAGGCACACGTACAAGCGCCGTCATCGTCGTCCAGAAAGGGCAAGTGATCGCGGAGCGCTATGGACGCGGCATGACGGCGGACAAGCCGCAACGCACCTGGTCGGTCGCCAAGTCGTTGACCTCGACTATCATGGGCGCGGCGATCCAGGACGGCCTGGTTGGCCTCGACAATACGGCCGTGATTTCTGACTTCAATGTCGGTGGTGATCCGCGCCGCGAGATCACACTTCGTAACCTGCTACACATGGCCAGTGGCCTGGAATCAGGCACGCGTGGTTCGCGGACGGATGGCGTCTATTTCGGTGGCATGCGTTCGCTCGATATGATCCGCGCTCGCAATATGGAGGCCGAGCCGGGCACGCGGTTCAAGTATGCCAATTATGATACGCTGACAGCGATGCGCTACCTGCGCGAAGCGATTGGCGAGGACGGCACCTATTTCCGCTATCCGTACGAAGCGGTGCTGAACAAGATCGGCGCAACGCATACAATCCTGGAAACAGATTGGAATGGCGATTTCATTTCCTCCTCTCAGGTCTGGATGACGGCGCGCGACATGGCCCGCCTCGGCCAGCTCTACTTGCAAGGCGGTAATTGGGGCGGCGAACAGATCTTGCCGAATGACTGGGTCGAGTTCGTGACAACGCCCGCCCCGGCCCAGCCGACAGGCGAGTTCGGTTATGGCGGTTCATTCTGGCTGATGAACGATTCCGATGGCGTCCCGGCGGATACGTATGCGGGTTTCGGAAACCGCGGCCAGTATATGATCATCATACCATCGCGCGACCTGGTCATCGTGCGCCGGGGCTATGATGTGGCGGGCCTGCCGCGCTTCGACGTCGTCTCGCTGGTGCGTGATGTGGTGGCTGTGCTTGATCGGATTGAGCAGGAAAAGCTGCAGGCCGAACTGGCCGAAGCTGAAGCCGCCGAAGAGGAATAGGCGCACACGCGAGTGAATGGGTTGGCCGAGCCCCCGCACTTTGGTGTAGGGATGAAGCATGGCCGACACTCAGGTTCCCGACTTTGCCCTGCCGGACCGGTTTGCGAGCTGGTTCGCGGCGCGAGGCTGGTCGCCCCGCCTTCACCAGTTGTCGCTGACACGGGCCACCCTGGCAGGCGATAGTGGATTGCTGATCGCGCCTACGGGCGGGGGCAAGACGCTGGCGGGGTTTCTTGCCAGCCTGATTGAGCTGGAGCGCCACAAACAGGCGTCCAATTCGTCCATTCCATCCATTCACACCCTCTATATCTCGCCACTGAAGGCCCTGGCCGTCGATGTCGCGCGTAACCTGATGACGCCGGTCGAGGAGATGGGGCTGGATGTCCGCATCGAGACCCGCACAGGCGACACACCGCAATCTAAGCGCCAACGCCAGCGCCGCAATCCGCCCGACATCCTGCTGACGACGCCGGAACAGCTCGCCCTGTTCATTGCCTCAGATCATGCCGCAGAATTCTTCGCAGACCTGAAATGCGTGATCATCGATGAAATCCACGCCATCGCGCCGTCCAAGCGTGGCGACCTTTTGAGCCTTGGCCTTGCCACGCTGGCGCGTTGGGCACCGACCTGCCGGTTCATCGGCTTGTCGGCGACGGTCAAGGACCCGGCTATGTTGCAGGACTGGCTAGCTGTCAGCCGTCGCCCGGTCCGACTGATTGAGGCCGCTGGTGGGGTCGAGGCGGATATCGGCCTCCTTGTGTCGCGTGAGGAGATCCCGTGGGCGGGCCATTCCGGGCGGTTCGCCGTGCCGGAAGTCTATGAGCAGATCAAACAGGCGCGCCTGTCGCTGGTCTTCGTTAATACGCGCGCCCAGGCCGAACTATTGTTCCAGGAATTGTGGACGATCAATGAGGACGGCCTGGCGATCGCCTTGCATCATGGGTCATTGGTTCGTGAGCAGCGCCGGAAGGTCGAGGCCGCCATGGCGGCGGGGCGGTTGAAGGCGGTGGTGTGTACCTCGACGCTCGATCTCGGCATTGACTGGGGCGAGGTTGACCTGGTGATCCAGATGGGGGCGCCGAAGGGGGCCGCACGGCTGATTCAGCGGATTGGGCGGGCCAATCACCGCATGGATGAAGCCAGCCGGGCGCTCTTGGTTCCATCTAACCGCTTTGAGATTATTGAGTGTAAATCTGCTGAGGCCGCCGTTATGGCGGGCGACATTGACGGCGAAGATATGCGCGACGGGTCGCTCGACGTGCTTGCCCAGCATATCATGGGGCGGGCCTGCGGGGCTGGTTTTGCATTGGACCCCCTGTACGAGGACATCATCGCCGCCGCGCCGTATCGCGGACTGGACTGGGAGACGTTCGAGCGCGTCGTCGACTTGGTTGCGACCGGTGGCTATGCACTGAAAACCTATGACCGGTTCAAGCGGATCGTGCGCGGGCGCGATGGCCTTTGGCATGCGGTCAGCCCGCGCGATGCCCAACAGCACCGGATGAATGTCGGTGCGATTGTTGAATCTCAGCTGCTGAACGTGCGCCTGGCCAGCCGGGTTGGTGGTGACAAGGCCGGACAGGCAACAGGGCGGCAGGCCCTGCGCGGCGGCCGGAAACTGGGCGAGATCGAGGAGTATTTCATCAACTCCCTGACCCCCGGCGATACGTTTCTCTTTGCAGGAGAAATTTTTCGCTTTCTGGGTGTGTCGGAAATGGATGCGCTGGTCATGCGAGCCCCTGGTGAGAAGCGTCCGGCCATTCCGAGCTATAATGGCGGCAAGTTTCCACTGACAACATTCCTGGCCGCGCGCGTGCGCCGAATGATCCATGATCGCTCAAGCTGGTCCGATCTGCCGGACGCCGTGCGCGAATGGTTTCACGCTCAGGAAATGCACTCCGTCATTCCGGCGGAGAATGAATTACTGATCGAGACGTTTGCCCGGGCCGGGCGCCACTATCTCGTCTGCTATCCGTTCGAGGGCCGCCTGGCGCACCAGACGATGGGCATGCTGATGACCCGGCGACTGGAGCGGATGGGCGTCAAGCCGCTGGGCTTCGTGGCGTCTGAATATGCACTGTCGGTCTGGGCCATGGAGCCGATCGGATCCGTTGATATGGACGACCTGTTCGCGCCGGACATGCTGGGCGATGACCTTGAGGCCTGGCTGAATGAAAGCGTGATGATGAAGCGCCACTTTGCCCAGTGTGCACAGATTTCAGGCCTGATCGCGCGGCGCATGCCGGGTGGTGAGAAGACTGGGCGACAGGTCACATTCTCGACCGATCTGATCTATGACGTGCTGCGCGACCACGAGCCTGACCATATCCTGCTGCAGGCGGCCCGCCAGGACGCGGCGACCGGCTTTCTCGACATTCGCCGCCTGTCCGACATGCTGGTGCGTGTGCAGGGCCATATGGTGCATCGCGACCTTACGCATATCAGCCCGTTTGCCGTGCCCGTGATGCTTGAAATCGGCCGTGTACCGGTGCTTGGTGCCGAGACTGAAGATGCGTTGATCAGGCTCGCTGAAAGCGAACTCATCGCCGAAGCCATGGGCGATATCAACGCAATCAGCTAATCGAGCGCGGTTTGTCCGCGACGGGGATCAGGGCACCGCAGTCTGGACACTGGCCCAGGCTTGCTTGATCAGCCCTGCCAGGGCGTCCACATCGGCTTCATCCTGTGGGCGGGTGGCAAAGGAAATGCGAATGACCGTCCGGCCCTTCCAGGTCGCTTCGCGGATGTACCAGGTTTCGGCCGCGTGAATGTGTTGGAGCACGGCCATGGTCTGTGCATCGCCCCGGTCACCAGCTTCACCGAAGGTCATCGTGACCTGGTTGAGACAGACCTCGTGCAGGATGTTTATTCCCGAAACGCCGACGAGCGCTTCGGCAAGCCGGGCCGCATTTCGGCAATCCTTGCTGACCAGCCCGGCGACGCCCTTGCGACCGAGCGCCTGGATGACGGCCCAGGCGGCGAAGCCGCGCGAGCGTCGCGACAGTTCGGGCACGTAATGGGATGGATCTCGGCCATCGGTCTCGGACTGGTTGAGATAGCTGGCTGTGATGGCCATTGCTTGCTGGTGCGGAAGAGGGTGGCGGACAATGGCGAAGCCGGAATCGTAAGGGACTTGAAGCCATTTGTGTCCATCTACGGCCCAGGAATCGGCCAGCTCAACCCCGTCGCATAGATAAGCAAGGTCTGGTGTCGCACGGGCCCACAGGCCAAAGGCCCCGTCGACGTGTAACCAGGCGCCGTGTTCGTCGCGCAGGGCGGCAAGTGCGCGGAAATCATCCATCGCGCCTGAGTTGATGTGTCCAGCCTGACAGATAATGATCTTCGGCCCGTCCGTTTCTGTGAGCGTGTGGCGAAGGTTTTCGCAGTCTATCCGGCCCTCATTGTCGGCGGCAATCCGGACCAGGCGGCGCTGACCAAAGCCGAGATAGCGCAAGGTCGCGAAGACGGAGGAATGGGCCTCCTCACTGACGAATACGCTGACCTCTGGCGCGCCGAACAAGCCATCCTCGTTGATGTCCCAGCCGACACGGCCAAGCACCTCCAGGCGTGCCGCAGCAAGGCAGATAAAGCTCGCCATGGTAGCCCCGGTGGTGAAGCCGATGGATGCGTTGCGTGGCAGATCGAGCAGGTCGAGAAGCCAGTTTTCCGTGACTTCCTCAGCTATCGCTGCGGCCGGGGAGGTCTGATAGATACAGCCATTCTGACCCCAGGCTGAGGTTAGCCAATCGGCGGCGACGCCAGCCGGATGAGAGCCACCAATGACCCAGCCGTGAAATGAGGAGCTGGTTGAGCCTATGAGGCCCGGTTCCGCTGCCGAGACAAGGTCAGTCAGCACATCCTGTATCGCGCGTCCGTTTTCTGGCAGGCCGATGTCGAACCCTTGGCGTAACATCTCTACACTGGCCTGCGGGTAGGGTGAGGCCATGTCAACGCGGTCACGATATGCAATGGCCTGTTTGGCTGCGCGCATCAGCATGTCTTTGGTCGTCTTGTCCATTGGCCCTTATCCTGCGCCTGTTCGCTCGTTCAAGCGAGGCAGCCTAGGCGCAGTTCCTGCCGATGTCATCCGGCGCAGGCCCCAGCGGCTGGGTCAGGCGGCTGGTTCGGTCATGGTCAATCCAAGCGCTTTTTCCAGGGCGATCAATTGGACAAATGCGTTGGTCTGCAAACGCGTGACGGCGAGTTTCGCATCGGCGGCATCGCGCTCAGTCTCAAGTATGTCGACCTGCGTTCCGGTGCCACCTTCGAAGCGCGCATGGGCCATGTCGGCAAGTGTTGATCGCGTTTTGGCGCTGCGAGCCCGCAGGGTCAGCTCATGCTGGGTTTCGCGATATTGCGCATAGCGGGTTTCAATCTCGGTAAGGGCATCAAGCACTGTGCTGCGATAGGCTTGTTCAGCTTGGATGCGCTGCTCGTCAGACGCATCGGCCAGGGCCGCTTTGCGGCCACCATCCAGAACGGTCCAGTCAACCATGGCGCCAAGACTGAGCGCCAGCGAAGCCGGGTCTATCAGATCACCCAATTCAATGGTCGATGGGCCTGCCGAGGCAAACAAAGTGACATTTGGATAAAGATCCAGGCGTGCCAGGTCGCTGCGCCGGGCGGCGACGACATAATTGCGTTCTGCCATGCGTATGTCGGGGCGTTGACGCAACACGTTTGATGGCAGGTCGACCATGACGGCCATATCCATGTCAGGTAGGCCTTGTGGTGCTGTGAGCAAGGTTTCAACCTGAGCCACTTCCATGCTGGACAGGCGGGCAAGGCGATAGAGCGCTGCACGATGACTGGCGACCAGGGCAGGGCGTCTGGTCTGGTATTCAATCAGCTGCGCGCGGGCGCGCTCGACTTGTAGATCGGAGGCTTCGCCTTGCTCACGGCGAAATGTCTGGGCGTCGAACAGGCTTTGTTGGCGTTCAATAATGGTCTCGAGCAAGGCCATTTCAGTCTGTGTGCCGCGATACTCGACATAGGCTCTGGCAAGGTCGGCCAGCAGGCTGGTGCGAACGTCATCGAAGCGTTCCTGCTCGCTCGCAAGGCGCGCGGCCGCGATGTCCCTGCGGGCCTGCTTGCGGCCGAACAGGTCTAGCTCCCATGCCGCATCAAAGTGCACATCATAGAGAACATATTCAGTATCAAAGCCGGGAATACGGTCGACTGGAAACGTGCCGGTTTCGGTCTGTCGCTGGGCCGCGACAGAGCTGGACAGACCGACCTGGCCACCCAATGTAGCCAGGTCTGCGCGTTGCCGAGCGCGGGCCTCACGCACGCGCGACGCTGCGCTGGCAATTTCTGGATTGGCAGCTTCAGCCTTGGCAACCAGAGCGTTGAGGACTGGATCGTTGAGGCGTGTCCATACCGGGCCTGGTCGCGCCATGCTCGGCGTGGCAACTTCATCAAGATAGCTTGACCATGCTACAGGCGATATCGCTGCAAGGCTTGGGGTAGGTTCCGGCCCCGATGTGGCGCAGCCAGTGAGAAGCAAGGCAACGGCGAGTGTCAGGGCAGTTGGTCTGGGCAACATCGGCTTGACCTTTCTCTAGTCCAGGGTCCGGCGATAGCGCGCCATCGCGATGATCATCACAATGGCCGTGAACAGGCACATGGCGAGCAGCGGAGACTGCAGCTGGGACAGGGTGGCATCCTTCAACATCACGCCGCGAACGACGCGCAGGAAATGGGTCAGCGGGAACGCTTCGCCAATCATCTGGGCCCAGACCGGCATGCCGCGAAACGGGAACATGAAACCGGAGAGCAGCATTGATGGCAGGAAAAAGAAGAAGGTCAGTTGCATGGCCTGCATCTGAGACTTGGCCACAGTCGAGAATGTGAAGCCAAGCGCCAGGTTGGCAATCACGAAGATGGTCACGCCGACCATCAGAATCCATAAGGCCCCGGCAAACGGTACTCCGAACAGGATGTCCGCAGCAACCAGGATGACCGCCGTTTGCGCGGCGCCGACGGCGACATAGGGCAGGATCTTGCCCAGCATGACCTCAGCCGGGCGCGCGGGCATGGCCAGAAGGTTTTCCATTGTGCCGCGTTCTGTCTCGCGGGTCATCGCCATTGAGGTGATCATCACCAGTGTCATGGTCAGGATGACGCCGAGCAGGCCAGGCACGATATTGTAACTGGTCTTGCCCTCTGGATTGTACTTGGGATGTACGATCAACTCGAACGGGGCCGGTTGCCCGGCCAGGCTCGCAATTGGGCCCTTCAGGTCATGGCGCAGCGCATTGGTCAAGATGGCCTGAGCCTGGCGGATGCCGCCTGATGAGGCGGACGGGTCGGACGCATCAGCCTCAATCAGTACTTGCGGGCGCTGGCCGTTGATCAGGGCTTTGGTAAATCCGCTGGGAAAAGACACGACATAGGAAACCTCACCACGCGCCAGCAAATCGGCGCTTTCATTCGGGTCGTCAGTTTGCAGGATGAAGTCGAAATAGTCAGAGGTTTCAAGTGCCTGGGTCATCGTACGCACGATTGGCGTCTGCTCCTCGACCAACAGGGCGCTGGGCAGGTGCTTGGGATCGGTATTGATGGCGAAGCCGAACAGGATGAGCTGCACGATTGGCAGCACGAACATCATTCCAAAGGTCAGCCGGTCACGGCGCATCTGGACCAGTTCTTTCATGAATACCGCACCGATCCGTCCGAGAGAATGAAGTCCGTTTGTCATGCATGCACTCGCATATCCTGGCCCGCATCGGCCATCAGCGCGATAAAGGCATCTTCAAGGCTGGGGCGGACTTCCTTCCAGGTCACATCGCTGGTCGGCTCGCTGGCAATGGCGTGCTGGATGGCGGTGCGGTCTGGCCCGCTGACATGTAGGGCTGCGCCGAAATACGCGACATGATCGAGGCCCGGCTTGCCTTCTAGGCGCTCAGCCAGGCGGCGTACGCCCTCGCCCTCGCCGCGAAAGGTCACCAAGCCGGAATGATCGATAATGTTCGCGACCGTGCCCTCGGCGACCTTGCGGCCATTGGCGAGATAGACGATGCGGTCGCAGCGTTCGGCTTCATCCATGTAATGGGTCGAGACCAGCACAGTCATACCCTTCAGGGACAGGTGGTGTATCTCGTCCCAGAAGTCGCGCCTGGCCTGCGGGTCGACGCCAGCTGTCGGTTCATCAAGCAAGAGGAGTTTCGGCTTGTGCATGGTTACTGCTGCCAGCGCCATACGTTGTTTCCAGCCACCGGACAGGGCCTCGGCCAGCTGGTTTTGGCGATTGGACAGGCCAAGCGTCTCGAGGGTTTCGTCCACCGTCTGACGCAGCCGGGGCAGGCGGTAGAGCCGGGCCACGAATTCCAGGTTTTCGCGAATGGTCATGTCTGTCCAGAACGAAAATTTCTGGGTCATGTAACCGGTCTGGGCCTTGATCCTCTCAGCATCGCGGCGAATGTCGAAGCCAAGGCATTCACCTTCGCCTTCGCTCGCTCGCAGCAGGCCACAGATCATACGGATCGTTGTCGTCTTGCCAGACCCGTTCGGTCCGAGGAAGCCCCAGACCTGGCCGCGCGGCATCTGGATATCGACGCCGTCAACGGCTGTCTTCTTGCCGAAGCGCTTGACCAGGCCGCGGACATTGATGGCGAGGTCGTCGTTCACCACTCGACCTCGATCGGCAGACCTGGTTTCAGGCCGGTTGAGGTTGCTACCCGGGCTTCGACAAGGAAGACTAGCTTGTCGCGCGAGCCCTTGGAATAGATTACAGGTGGCGTGTATTCGGCCGTGCTGGAGATATAGCTGATCTTGGCCTCAACCATTGCAGTCAGGCCATCTGCG
>CBDUKI010000063.1:0-10763 GCA_965367765.1 uncultured Henriciella sp. | reverse complement strand
ATTGAGAAGGCGTCCGGCATCAAGTCGCGCTTTGTCGTCAACAAGTCTGGCGTGCTTGACCCCGATCGCATGCGCCCGGACATTCCCGAACGCCCGAACGAGCAGATCTCGGTCCTGGCCGAGATCGCCGTGAATGCCGCGCGCGAAGCCCTCGCCACCGCTGGTCGCAAACCCGAAGATGTTGACGCTGTCATCTGCGCCGCCTCGAACATGCAGCGCGCCTACCCGGCCATGGCCGTTGAAATTCAGGCCGCGCTCGGCATTGGCGGCTTCGCCTTCGACATGAATGTCGCCTGCTCATCAGCCACGTTCGGCATCCAGACTGCGGCTGACTTCGTTCGCTCCGGCAGCGCCAAATCCGTGCTCATGGTCAATCCGGAAATCTGCTCCGGCCACCTCAACTTCAAGGATCGCGACAGCCATTTCATTTTCGGGGACGTGGCCACCGCCGTGCTGGTCGAGGCAGAAGACATCGCCCCGAAAGCCCACTGGAAAATCCTCGGCACGCATCTGAAGACGCAATTCTCGAACAATATTCGCAACAATTACGGCTTCCTCAACAATGCCGCGCCTGAAGGCATTGGTGCTGACGACAAACTGTTCGTCCAGGAAGGTCGCAAGGTGTTCAAGGAAGTCGTCCCGATGGTCGCCAAGATGATCCTTGAGGAAATGGACCGGCTCGACATTGCCTCAACCCAGCTGCGCCGGCTCTGGCTGCACCAGGCCAATGCCAACATGAACCGTCTGATCTCGTCCAAGGTACTGGGCCACGAAGCGACCCCCGACGAAAGCCCGACCGTGCTGGACACATATGCCAACACTTCCTCGGCCGGGTCGATCATTGCCTTCCACAAGCATCAGAGCGATTTCAAGCCTAGTGAAAAAGGCCTGATCTGCTCTTTCGGAGCTGGTTATTCCGCGGGCACCGTGTTCGTCGAAAAAGTCGGATAGGCCAGCCATGTCGGATATGATCGATCCGACGACCATTGCTCCGCTGATCTGCGGCTTCGCAGTCAGTGGCGACAAGATCGAAGACCTGTCCTGGGCGTCCGTCTCGAAGGGATCAGCCGCCCGCCCCGGGGAGCGGCGCTGGCTGCACCTCGACCGGCGATCACCCGCCGCCAAGTCATGGCTGCTGCGTGAGCGCAGTGTTGACGCCTTCGCCGCCAATGCCCTGTTCCAGGAAGATACCCGCCCGCGTGCCCATGCCCATCGCAACGGTCTTCTGGTCAACCTGCGCGGCATAAATCTCAATCCGGGGGCCCAGCCAGAAGACATGGTCTCGCTGCGCATCTGGGTCACCGAAGACCTGGTCATCACCACCCAGGCCCGCCATATCCGCGCCACCGAAGACCTGGCCAGCCTGTTCCGCAGCGGCGAACCGCCCGCCAGCAATGGTGCGGTCATTGCCTATTTCGCAGCCACCCTGGCCAGACGCATGGAACCGGTGATCGACAAACTGGACGAACATGCCGATGCGCTGGAGGAGCGCCTGCTCGATAGTGGGGAATCTCCACCCAAGATCGAACTGTCCGGCTTCCGCCGCTCGGTCCTGCAATTGCGGCGCTATATCCTGCCACAGCGCGAGGCATTGTCAGCGCTCATCCGAGAGCAGGTTCACCTGCTGACTGAAGATGACCGGCTCAGCCTGCGCGAAACACAGGATACCGTCACCCGGCTCGGCGAAGACCTCGACACGATCCGCGAGCGCGCCCTGGTCATCCAGGAACAGATTGTCGAATTGCGCGCTGAGGCCATGAACCAGCGCCTGTTCGTGCTGGCCATCATCTCGGCCATTTTCCTTCCACTCGGCTTCGTCACGGGCCTGTTCGGCGTCAATGTTGGCGGCATGCCGGGGGTTGGGTCGGCCGCCGCCTTCACCTTCCTTTGTGCCAGCCTCGTGCTGCTCACGCTTGGCCTGCTGAGCGTGTTCAAGCGGATGGACTGGCTATAGGCGCACCACTTGCGGGCGCAACGAATAGAGGATGAACAGCACCTCGCCCTTTTCCCGGTCGCCAATGCCGCATGAGGTCAGCGCCGCCATGGCATCATCCACTGCAGCCATGAATTCATTGTCGGAAATATTCATGTGCCGGTGCGCGCTCACCATGTCCTGGCCCTTGTAGACATCGGGGCCACCAGATCCGGCAATAAAGAATTCCGCAACCGACTTCTTTACTGTGGCCGCATCGCTGCCCTCGAACCTTGGGGCCACGACCGGGTTGTTGAGGTGATTGTCGACAAGGTGAGAGGCGATCTTTTCAATCCCAGCCGTGCCACCGAGACGTTCGTAAAGTGAATCTGTCATTTTCTTCCCTGTACTGATTGATCCTGAAGCGAGCTTGCGTCGATTCGGGGACAGTCTTTCGGGAAGTGCCAACTTGGTCTAGTTCAAAAGCTGAACCTGTCTTTGGGAAGACCAGTCGGAGGAAGAGACAATGACAGCAAGCTATAAGCAGTTTTGCCCGGTCGCGATGGCAGCCGAAATCCTATGTACCCGCTGGACCATGGTTCTCCTGCGTGAACTCGTGGCCGGTTCGACCCGTTTCAATGACCTACGTCGCGGCGTACCACGCATGTCCACCGCCCTGCTATCGACTCGCCTGAAACAGCTTGAAGAGGCTGGCATCATCCAACAGATACCCTCTGACAACCCGCGCAGTTCTCATGAATACCGTCTGACCGAAGCTGGCCAGGACCTCAGGTCTGTTGTCGAAAGCATCGGCGTGTGGGGCCAGCGCTGGGTCGACACATCCCTGTCGCTGGACAATCTCGACCCGTCGCTGCTGATGTGGGATATGCGGCGCAATCTCGACACAACGCCCATGCCGTCATCGCGGCGGGTGATCGAGTTCCAGTTCCGCGACCGGCCGCCAAGCGAGCGCCACTGGTGGCTGATCGTCGACCCGTCTGATGGTGTCGACCTGTGTTCGGTTGACCCCGGTTTCGACGTCGATCTCTATGTCTCGACACCGCTACGCACAATGACATCGGTCTGGATGGGCATCAGCACGGTCACCCAGGAAATAGATGCTGCCAATATGCTGGTCGACGGTGATCGCGCGCTGCGCAGCGACATGCAGACCTGGCTCGGGCTCAGCCCTTTCGCCGTCGAGAAGAACCGATTGGCCAGTTAGGCAGGCACAAAAAAACGACGCCTTTCGGCGCCGTTTTCTTCACTCCCCCACGCGGACAGGGCCTATTCGTCCTCGTCCATCAGGTCGCCCCAGAGGGCTGTCCGGCTCGCGCGCGTCGCCTGTACGGCGATGAACACCGCAGCGCCTGCCAGAACCCACCATGCTGTGCTCGGTTGCCCAGCCCATTCTACCATTGCGTCAATCATCACCTTGCCTCGGGTCTTTGCCTCTGATGCGTTGATCATCGGCCAGAGGTCTTAACGACACCTGAGTCATTCGGGACACAAATGAGGCAATTCGTAACCAAAAACACGGCACTTGTTTACCCCGGCTTTCAATTGCGTAAACAAAGGGAAATGACGAGAAAAACACCATCACGCAAACCACCGGCACGGGTCTGGCAGCGCATGCTGTCCGGGCGCAGACTGGACCTGATCGACCCCTCCCCGGTGGATGTCGAGATTGAGGATATTGCCCATGGCCTGGCCCGCGTGGCGCGCTGGAATGGCCAGACCAAGGGCGCGCATGCGTTTTCCGTCGCCCAGCATAGCGTTGTCGTCGAAGCCTTGTGTGTGCACCTTGAGCCGCGCCTTGATCCGCGCTCGCGCCTGCTCGCCCTGTTGCATGATGCGCCGGAATATGTGGTCGGCGATATGATCTCGCCGTTCAAGGCCGTACTTGGCGACGGCTACAAGGAGGTCGAGGCGCGTCTCGCCCATGCCATTCATGCCCGTTTCGGCCTGCCGGCGGAAACCCCAGCCAGCCTGAAACGCCTGATCAAGAAGGCCGACAATATCTGCGCCTGGTTCGAGGCCACCCAGTTGGCCGGATTTTCAGATGTCGAATCCGACCGCTTCTTTGGCCATCCGCCGCGCGGGGTCCACCTCGACCTGGTGCCGCAACCGGCCGAGGCCGCGCAACAAGACATGATCGCGCGTACGCATCACCTGTTGGCCCAGATGGAAACCGCGTCATGACCCTGCTGATCGGTCTCTCAGTGGTGATTGTCGCCTATGACGGCGAGAAACCTCGCGTCCTGACCACGATGCGTGAAGGCAATCTGGCCGCCCTGCCCTTTGGTGCCTTCGACCCGGACAAGCACCGCACATTCGAACTTGCCCTGCGCGGCTGGGTGAAGGAGCAGACGGGCTTCCAGCTTGGCTATGTCGAACAGCTCTACACCTTCGGGGACCGCGACCGGGAAAATCCCGATGCCGCCCTGTTCGACGCCCCGCGCGATGCGCGCATTGTCTCGGTAGGCTATCTCGCCCTGACCCAGGAGGCCGAGCGCCTGCCTGAGACCTTCGAAGCGCGCTGGCGCGGTTGGTATCGTCATTTCCCGTGGGAAGACCATCGCGCCGGGCGCCCGGCCATCATCGACCGCGAGCTCGCCCCGCACCTGAGCACGTGGAGCGCGGGCAATGCCGATCGCAAGAGCCGGGCAGACCTCGCCTTCGGGCTCAATGGCAAGACGTGGAATGACCAGGCCGTGCTGGAGCGCTATGAATTGCTATACGAAGCTGGGCTGGTTGAGGAGTGCGCGCGCGATCGGGGCTTGCCGACACCGGGTTTCCGGCTTGGCGAACCAATGGCCAGCGACCACCGGCGCATTCTGGCCACGGCGATGTCGCGACTGCGCTCAAAACTGCGCTATCGCCCCGTGATCTATGAGCTGATGCCCGGCGAGTTCACCCTGACCGCCCTGCAGCGCACGATCGAGGCTGTGCTGGGCCAGACCATCCACACGCAGAATTTCCGCCGCGCGCTGGATCGGACCGGCACGGTTGAAGGCACCGGCAAGATGAACCGCACTGGCGGCCGGCCGGCTGAGCTATATCGCTACCGTCGCGAGTCAGCCAAGCATGGCGGCGCGCCCGGCCTGCGCGTGCCGCTGCAACGCAACGAGCCCTAGGCCCGCGCCCAGCGCAGGAAGACCGGATAGGCAAACCCGGCTGCAAGCCCACCAAGATGGGCCGCCCAGGCAATCCGGATCGGTGAAAAGCCGCCAAACATGGCCAGCAACAGATTGATCAACAGCCATGGCACGCTGATCTGCACCGCGCGCTTCCACCCGCCCTGCAACCAGCCAAGTGCAGGCAACAGGCCCGAAATGGCTGACGAGGCCCCGATGGCATAGCCGCCCTCAGCCTCGACCTGGAACAGTGCGACCTGTGCCATCGCTCCGCCTACCGCGCAAAAGAAAAAGAAGGCCAGAAAGGCCAGACTGGCGCGATAGCCACGACCCATCACCGCGGCGGTGATCGTGCCGAAGGACAGGAGCGCGAACATGTTCAACCCCAGGTGCAACACCCCACCATGCAGGAAGACGTGCAGGACATAGCCCGCATAGGGGCCAAGCGCGCGCGGCGTACCGGGGAACTGGCCCATGTCGATCAGCGCCCCGGTTGTGATCATGTCATTCTCCAGCCAGGGCGGAGCCAGGAACTGCAGGATACTGACCGCACAGATGACCAGGATCAGCCCCATCACGATGGGCGGCGTGGTCTTGAAAACGGACGGGCGTTCGGGCGGCGTGGATTTCAGCAGCATCCGGCAAATATGGGATACAGGCCCGGGCGCGCAAAGCACAAAACACCGAAACCCTGCACAAAAAAGACCCCGGAACAGGTCCGGGGTCAGTTTCGATTGGTTTGATAAGGAGGCTAAAGGGTTAGAACTTGTAACCCAAACCCAAACCAACCACGACAGGGTCAATATCCACTTCGGCATTTACCGTCGCACCGAGTGCCGTCGTGAAGTCGACCGTGACGTCCGTATTGATCCAGATCTTCTTGACGTCGGCGTTGAACGCCCAGCCGCCTGGCTCGCCATCAAGATCATAGTCAAACCCAACTTGCAGGGCGGGTCCGAAGCTGGAGTCATAGTCAATGCTATCCGCAACCGGCCCTGCATTTTCATCAAAGAACATGGTGGCATTGATACCTGCACCAACATACGGCTTGAACTGCGTTCCATTGTCGAAATGGTATTGCAGGGTCAGTGTCGGTGGCAGCAGCCAGACATCGCCAAGCGGTACATCCGCATCGGTCAGTGCACCGGGCACTGTTACGTCTACGGCGGCCACATCATGCTGGGTCACCGCCAGGATCAACTCAACCGCCACATTCTTGTTGAAGAAGTAGGTGATATCCAGTTCGGGAACGTACTGTTCCTCAATGTCTGCATCGCCTGCCAAGGCAGTCCCCGCAACAGACAGGTCAGCACTTTCATCTGGCATGACACCGAGGATGCGCCCACGCACCATCCATGGATTGTCTTCAGCATTTGCAGCCGCTGCGCCCATGATTGTCGCAGATGCCATCAAAGCAGACAGGAATATTGATTTCATGAGGACCCCCTTCAGGTCAGTTTTGATAATTCCCATCTAGCAGCTGATTTTATTACAGAAATTGCCCTTTGTGACGCGCGGAAATATACCGCGCGGCAAACGCGCCCATTTAGGTAGGTTCACGGAATGACGGGTCCGTCACGGTTTGAAAAACTGGGAATTACGGGTCAGATTGCGCGCGGAGTTCCGCCCCATGCGATGACCATGACGATAGCCTGGCCAGCCTCCGCGAAACGTCCCGTATCTCCACCCATATGACACGTCTCAATAGGCCGAATGTCACGTGAACGCGTCCTGAATAATTGCCTTGCCTCTTCCCTTTCGTTCGCAATCGGAAGAATATGCTTCGTATGACAGATACCCATGCTCATTCTCATGCCAATACGCCGTGCAGCCCGAAAGATGTCGAGACCTTCCTGGCCGAGGCAGACCGGCTGGCGGCGCGCAAGGGCCAGCGGCTGACGCGTATCCGCCGCAAGGTCCTGCAATTGCTTCTGGAAAACAGCGAGCCTTCCAAGGCCTATGACTTGCTGGCCAATCTTGATGGCGAAGGCGCGGCCAAGCCGCCAACCGTCTACAGGGCGCTCGATTTCCTGCAGGAGGTCGGCCTCGCCCACAAGATTGAAAGCCTGAACGCCTTTGTTGCCTGTGGCCATACCAGCCACAGTCATTCCGCCGTGTTCCTGATCTGTGACAACTGCGGCAGCGCTGAAGAGCTGCACGCCGTAGCGACCTCGAACGCCCTGGCCGAGGAAACAGAAGCAGCTGGCTTCCAGCTCGAACGCGCCGTCATCGAAGCGCGCGGCATCTGCCGGAAATGCCGCAAATGATCCCCTTATGGCAAGGGAGCGCCAATACCTGGGACTGTGACGAGATGGGGCACATGAATGTGCGCATCTATGTCGAGAAGGCAATGGAAGGGCTGGGTCGGTTTGCCGCCGCCATCCACATGCCGCATGCCTTCCACCAGGCTGGCCTGTCCACGCTCATCCCGGCTGAACACCATATTCGCTATATTCGCGAAGTGCATGCCGGGCGCCCGCTCTCGATGACCGGATGCGTGGTGGAATGGGACGAAACCAGCGTCCTGATTTACCAGGACATGCGCCATGCCGATGGCCGTCCCGCGGCGGCCTTCCGCACGCGCCTGGTCCATGCCGAAAGCCGCTCCGGGCAACCCTTTCCATGGAGCCGCAAGACACGAGACGCACTTGAGCGACTGGTCGATACGCCGCCGCCAGAAACCGCGCCGCGCGGACTGGACGTCACCGCCCCCCCCTGCCCGGCTTCGGTTGCCACCCTGGACACGGCGTTGAAAGTCGGGGCCCCGGAAATCGGATCAGGCATGGTGCCCCCTGGCCATTGCGACATACATGGGCGAATGCTCGCCTCCTGGTTCATGGGCCGATTATCGGATTCGGTGCCGAACCTCTTGTATGACTGGCGCCACGAGGTCGCTGACAAGGCAGGCGGCGTACGCATGGGCGGAGCGGTTCTGGAATATCGTATGATCTATCGCCGCTGGCCGCGCGCCGGGGACCGGTTCGTCGTCCATTCCGGCCTCGCCGATGTCGGGGAGAAGACCCACAAGCTGGCCCATTGGGTGCTCGATCCCGATACTGGCCTGGCCTGGATTACCAGCGAAGCGGTTGCCGTCACGTTTGACCTGGATACACGCAAGGTCATCCCGACCCCGCCAGAACAGATCGCGGCGCTGGAAGCCATCGCGCCGCGCGGGCTGACGCTCTAGGCGCGCTTAGCGCAGGCTGCGCTTGACCGGCCCGTGTTCATCCTTGGCAAAGCCTTCGATCAGGGTGGAGATATAGGCCGACAACTGGTCGCGCACATCATAAGGCGCTTCCATGGGCAGGAAATGGGTCGTGTTGGCCCGCTCCTTCAGCTCCATATGCGGACATTTGCGAAGCAGGCGCGCCGCCACCCGGTCAGTGATCACCGAGTCGCGCTCAGGGCGCAGGACCGAGATCGGTATCTTGTGCTGCCTGACCTTGGCCAGAGCGTTCCAGGGCCGATTGCGTTGCGCCGCAAAGGTCGCCGCTTCCCATTTGGGTGTGCAGAGCAGACGCCAGGTCTGATCGTCACTGTCGGGATCATTGCCATCAACGCGATCAAACCCATCCAGCAGGTAATCATTCAGGAACGGCTCACGCCAGGTCTTGAAAGCCCCGCGACCGGTATAGCTTTCGAGGATTTCCTTCTGCGAGCCAAATTCGGCACGGCGTCGGCGGGCCTGGCGGGCCATCGCGTTGCGACGCATGAACATCGGATAAAGGTGCATGGCGCGATAATGGTCCGGGGCCAGGATGACCGGATCAACCAGCACCAACCCGGCAACCTTTTCCGGGCGCGCACCGGCAACCATCAGGGCAACCGTCGCCCCCATGGAATGGCCGGCCAGGACCACTGGCTTGGTCGGTGACTCGCGGTCGAGGAAGGCAATCATGTCATCGCGGTGACGCTTCCAGGATTTCATCTTGCGCGGATTGGCAGGCAGGCTGGAGCGTCCATGCCCACGCAAATCGACCGCCTGCACTTTGGTCCGCAGGCCAAGCGGCGCCAGAATGGACTGGTAAGTCATGGCATTAAAGCCGGTGGCATGCAGCCACACCATAGCCAGGCGAGCGGCCGGATTGCCGAATTCGAGCGCGGCCATGTCGCCCTCAGGGGTCTCGAATGTAAATCGACGCATACTCTACACGGATCCAAATACTTTGCGGAGCAGTTCAGTGGTTCGCGCCACCGGATTGTCCCGAATCTTCTTCTCTTCATCTGCCAGATAATCGAACAGTCCATCCAGCCCCAATTGCACCGCATGGTTGGTCAGGTCTGACTTGTAGTCGACTGCAGCAATCGCAAGCAGCTGATTGCTCGAAGTGACTGAATCCAAGGCACGATAAGCCCCTGAAGACTCCAGCGCAGTCTCGACATAGGGCTTGAAGGTTGCACGCAGGCTGGTCTCGGTGCGCCCGCGCAGAAAGTCAGTTGCCGCCGTATCGCCGCCGCGCAACAGGCCAAGCGCATCCTCGATGGTGATCGATTTGACCGCATCAATGACAATCTTCTTGCCCGCCGGGACCGCATCCTCGGCGGCGCGGTTCATGCGCAGCTGCAGGTCATCTAGCGGGCCAGACAGGCCGACCGCGGAAAGCTGGTTCTGAACCTGACCCAACCGCCCCGGAAGCGGAATGCGAATACGCGGATCGCTCCAGTAGCCATCGGTCACGCCAATCTTGCCGGCAACGCGTTCTGTGCCGATTTCCAGGGCCTGGCGCAGCGCCGCATCAATCTCGAGTGTTGTCAGTCCCTGTTCAGAACCGCTGGTTCCAGTCGTTCCAAGATCGCCAAGCACACCCCCGAGCACCGTTCCCAGGTCACTGCCCGCAGTTTCGCAGGCCGCAGGCAGGAGGCAGAGGGCCAAAGCCCCGGTCATGACAGCGCGCATGCTAAACTCCCTATGTGTCCAAGCTCCCTATCAAACCCGAATTTGTGTCAAAATCAAAGCATCATCTGCTTCCCGCTGGGTCATGCTAGTTTCGCCTCCGGCTTCGCGATAGGTTCACGCCAAACGGAGGACAAAACATGCCCAAGCAAACCTATGAATGTTTCACGGTCACGATCGAGGACAAGATCGCCCACATCCAGATGAGCCGCCCGGAAGCGTTCAACACGATGAACAAGGCGTTCTGGAACGACCTGCCGGAAATCGTCAAGGATATCGACAACAATGCCCGCGCGCGGGTGATCGTCATCTCCTCGACCGGAAAGCATTTCTCTGGCGGCATGGACACCAGCGTGTTCACAGACAAGCGCGACGCCCCCAAGCATGACCGCTATATCATGGCCGAGGCGCTGCGCTCGAACATCCGCCACATCCAGAACAGTTTCAGCTGCCTGGAGAATGCCCGCATGCCCGTCCTGTTTGCCCTGCATGGCGGCGTCATCGGCGGCGCCGTCGACATGATCTCGGCTGGTGATATTCGCTGGTGCACCAAGGATGCCTTCTTCTCGATCATGGAAACCAATATCGCCATGACCGCCGATGTCGGCACCTTCCCGCGCCTACAGCGCTATATCCCCGAAGGCTGGGTCAAGCAGATGGCTTATACCGGCATGCGCCTGCCGGCCGCCAAGGCGCAGGAAATCGGCCTCGTGAATGATGTCTTCGACACGCAGGAAGAGATGATGGAAGCGGTGATGGGCGTGGCCAGGGAAATTGCTGGCAATAGCCCGCTTGCGGTCACCGGCTGCAAGGTGCTGAT
>CBDUKI010000062.1:0-10782 GCA_965367765.1 uncultured Henriciella sp. | reverse complement strand
TATTGGAACAGGTACAAGCAGTTGCCGAACGAAGCCGATGCGAGCGACATCTGCAGCCGCTTCGGCTATAACAGCCGCGAGTGCGGGACTGTCTGGCGCTGGGCTCAGGCCATGTATGAGGGCCGCGCCCAGGCCGAACGCGTTGCTGCCGAAGAGTACGCCCGCAAGGCCTACCGCCACCCGATCTTCGACTGGAAGCCAGATTACCGCCCGCCGCCAAACTATCAGGGCCGCTGCTACAATCAGGGTGATGGCACCGAGAAGTGCTTCTATGACTAGGTCATGAACCCATCAAAGGGCATTGTCAGGAGAAAGTGAGCCATAACCGCCCTGCTCTTGGGCGGCCTATGCCCACGCCCCCTTCAGCTATTTCGAACCGCCGCCCTTTCCGATTGGCGACGACATCAGGCTGGATAAGCCCCCCTGGCCCGTACGATGCTTGAGACGGGTTTTCATGAGACTGACAGCGCCGCCCGCCTATTCCAGATCAAGCGCGGCTTGAACATTCGTCCAGTCGACCAGCTTGAAGTTCTGGTCAACCTCGCTCTTAGGGTTTGCATCGTCCTGGACCACCAGCAACCCATTCGGAAACCCTGGCAGTGGATCGGCCACGACATCCAGTCCGTCCGTATGGCTGACCCCGTCGACCGTCATGTCCTCGCTCTGCGTAATGGTGAAGATCCCGCGCGGCGCATGGGGTGGCAGGCGATCATAGACAACAAATCGATCGGCGGCCTGCGCCGAGGCCACAAGGTATCCACCATCTTCGGCCCACCAGATGCTCAGCCCTTCAGTGTCCTCGACCAGGCCGTTGCTATCGGCAATCCGGTCAACGACCCTTGGCCGGGCTTCATCATTTGCATACTCGACGGACCAGATGCCGAATGCCTCCTCACCAATGAAGAGCAGGCCCTGGCTCTCATCAAACACACATCCCTCAAGCTTGGTTTCAAGTTTGACTGTACGCGCGAGATCAGCCGAAATATTCCCAGCCGCATCTGTTTGCGCGCGCCATAGCTGGACCGTGCCATCCTTGTAGGTTGCTGCTGCAATGAGGCCAGCTTCGTCCTCACCAAGACAGACGCCGTAAGGTTCAACCTTGCCGACGCCGGTATCTCCCAGATGGGTAACGGTCGGCTCTTCGTCTCGGCTTATGGCGAACCAGGACAAGGCTTCGGTTTCGTCATTGCTGGCAACGGCGACAGCGCCGCGAACATCGACATTGTTGACCTGCCCGACAGGCAGGAACTGAAGTTCAGCCCCCTGCAGGTCGTAGACGTGCAGGCCTTCCTGCTTATTGGTGCCGAGAATGAGCGAACGGGCGGCGTTGTCTGGGTTGACCCAGATTGCCGGATCATCAGCGCGATCTCCCAGGCCCGTCATCGGCGCGGTTTCCAGAACCGCTGGCACGCTGGCAATTTCAAAAGGCAGAACTTCAGGTTGGCTGGCACAGCCAGCAAGAGCCAAGCCTGCAATTAGGGCGATCTTTGATCCGTGCATAAGAGTATCCTTTGATTGAACGCAGACGTCAGGCCGACACCAGGCCGGCCTGACTGTTTCACTATCCGACAGGCGCGCTAGAATGTGACGCGCGCACCGATGATCCAGGTCGATCCGAACTCGTCATATTGCGAGAGGCGGTTCTCATCACCGAAATAATAATATTCCGGTTCGTCCGTCAGGTTCTTGCCTTCCAGATAAAGCTGCAGGTTGTCATTGACGTCATACTTGGCAGACGCCTCGACCAGCATCCGGTCATCCGTGGTGCGATCAAGGTTCTCCTCGGTCAGCTCGTCCAGATAGTTACCGCGAAAGTTTGCAGACACACGCAGGTCCCAAGGGCCCTTGTCATAGCCGAGCGCGACGTTCCACACCGTATCGGACTGTTTCAGGAAGCGCACCTTGCGGCCATCGGGCAACGTGCTCTCGCTGTCGGTCAGGGTCAAGTTGCCCGAGACCAGGAAGCCTTCCCAGACGCCGCCAAGGAAATCCAGGCCCTGAACATAGTTGAATTCCGCACCAATGATCTCGCTGTTCGGGACGTTGATATAGGTCTCGACATCCTGGATTTCGTCATTGCTTGGGTCGCCATCCAGAAGGCTGGCGGGCAGGAAGCTCAGATCAACACTGCTTGGCAGGTCGGCAAGGTCCACGTCGATGCCGTAAATCGCATTCTCGATATCCTTGTAGAACACTCCGAATGAAAGCAGCGACAGTTCTGTCGGGTAGTATTCAATCGACAGATCGAAATTGTCAGCTTCCAGCGGATCAAGATCCGGGTTGCCCATTTCGACACCGTCGCGGTCATCATTCAGGATGGCAAACGGGGCCATTTCCCCAAAGCCGGGACGAACCAGCGCTGCATAGTAGGCGGCCCGGCCGATCAGCTTGTCATTGAAGCTGTGCTTGATGTTGATGCTGGGCAGCACGTTCGTATAGTCATCAGAGACTGTGCGTGTTGCGAAAGACCCGAAGCCGAACTGGCTGGTATCGCTTTCGTCGAAGAACTGGCCGGTCATGTCGACATCGGTCTTCTCGATCCGAACCCCGGCAACGATTGTGGTATTGCCAAGATCGAACGTTCCCATCGCATACCCTGCCAGGATCTGTTCTTCGATGGAGAAATCCTCGATCGTGCTGTCAATCAGTGTGTCATCAACCACCAGGTCACCCGGTGCAAACGAGTTGCGCAAAGCCGCCGTGAGATTGGGGTCGGGCCACAATGGCTGCGGGTTGGCCAGCCGCCAGCCACTGACCAGGTCACCGCCGACATAGGCTGCCAGGTTGATGTCGGCTTCCTCATAGGTGAGGTTGGCATCGCGCGTCTTCTCACGGTCACGCAGCTTCAGGCCGGCTTTCCAGGTGACCGGCGTCCCGGCAACGAACCCGTCCTTCGAGACATTGAATTTCGCGCTCGTTTCAGTGTCTTCATTCGTTGTGAATTCACGTTCGAAGGCATCGAGATTGTAATTGGCCGGATTATAGACCTCGGCCATGAAGGCATCACTGGCAATCAAGCGTGGCGTTTCAGGATTGCTCCAGTCAAATGTCACATTCTCTGCCACCAGGTCCTGAAGATTGTCGGACCGGAACGTCACGTCGTGATTATTGCTGTCATCTTCTTCGGCAAAGGCGTAAGCGATCTCATAATCGAAGCTCCAGGCATCAAGATCGGTCTGGCCGCCCAATGCGTAAGTCTGAATCTGGCGAACCTCTTCGCGCAGGCGAACTTCGGCATCGATTTCTTCCAGCGGGAAAGTCGAGCTGGTCGACGTGACGACATCCACATCCTCGAAATCGTCAATGGAACGATACTCGAACTTGTTGCGGACTTCGTCGTCTGTGTATTGGTTGAACAAGGTCCGAAGATAGAGATCGGTGTTTTCGTCCAGGCGGTAGTCGAAATTGGCAACAATGCCGAGGCGCTCGCGCGTCAGGTTGTACCAGCGCTGCTCGTAATCATCGTTGAAGGTGTAGAGCCCGGTATCATCGTCCATGCCCCATTCGCCGACTTCGTTATTGTGCGCCTCGATGCGCAGGTCCTGGTAGTTCAGCGACAGAGCCACCCCAAGCTTGTCATTGAACACGTTCGAATAGGTCAGCGTCGCTTTTGGCGACATTTCCTCGGTGATTTCGTTATACGCCCCTTCCAGCTTGGCCCTGATGAACGCCCCATCGCGGTCAAAAGCTGAAATCGTCTTGAGATCGATCACCCCACCCAGGCTGTCGGCATCGACATCTGGCGTCAGGGATTTCTGCACCGTGATACCGTCCAGCAGGTCTGATGGAACACCATCCAGCAGGACACCGCGGCGATCCTCTGGGGATGGCGTGCGCACACCATTGATCGATGCGGCGATCAGGTCGGTGTTGATCCCTCGGATCGAGACATAACGCCCTTCACCCTGGTCATTCTCGATGGACAGTCCGGGCATCCGGGCAAGCGAGTCCGCCACAGTCGTATCCGGGAAATTGCCCAGGCCATCAGAATCGATCACCGAGATGATGGCATCCGAAGCGCGTTGCTGGTTGATCGCACCAGCCTGAGCTGCGGCTGACCCTACGACCAGGATATTGTCGAGATAACGCACATCCGCACCGAGCGTGAAATTGGCCACGGTGCCATCTGGCGCGACCGTGACGTTGGCTGCGAGCGGGGCTGTGCCAACATAAGAGACGACAATGTCATACTCGCCTGCCGGAACATTGGAGATTGAATACTCGCCGTAGCGGTCGGTGCTGCCAGATCGGTTAAGGCCTTCGATTTCGACGATGGCCCCCTGAAGTGGGGCTTCACCGCTTGCATCGGTCACTTTGCCGCTCAATTCCTGAGCAGCTGCGAAGGGCACACTGGCCGCAAGTAAAATGGTCGTCAGCGCGGTGCTGGTCAATAAGCGATTCATCAATCCCTCCATCTGGATAGGGCGCAGATGCCTCGCGATAACGACAGATTGATGAAGCATTTTGCACGCTTTTGCGAAGCTAATGCGATCAATAGATGACAAAGCATCCGCCTACGGACTTTCTCTTGCCGCTTCCCGGTCAGCGAAGGCTCGAAAAAATCCCGTCAGGGCGCGCACAGGCCAAGATTGCGCTTGTAAGTGCGGCCATTATTGCGGCACTAAGACAGAAGAAAATGAAGAGAGGACGGAATGAGTATCAAGACGCGTTTTACCGAGGAATTCGGTATCGAGCATCCGATTGTCCAGGGCGGCATGCAATGGGTTGGCTATGCAGAAATGGTGGCGCCTGTCGCTAATGCAGGGGGCCTCGGCTTCCTGACGGCGCTGACCCAGCCAACACCGGAAGATCTCGCCAAGGAGATTGCCCGCACCAAGGAAATGACCGACAAGCCGTTCGGCGTGAACCTGACCATTCTGCCGGCCATCAAGCCGCCGCCCTATGCCGAATATCGCCAGGCCATCATCGAAGGCGGTGTGAAGATTGTCGAAACCGCTGGCTACAAGCCGCAGGAACACATCGACCACTTCAAGCAACACGACATCAAGATCATTCACAAGTGCACCGCTGTGCGTCATGCCTTGTCAGCCGAGCGCATGGGCGCTGACGCAATCTCAATTGACGGGTTCGAATGTGCCGGCCACCCCGGTGAAGATGATATTCCGGGCCTGATCCTGATCCCGGCGGCCGCCGACAAGGTCAAGGTCCCGATGCTCGCCTCTGGTGGATTTGGCGATGGCCGGGGCCTGGCAGCGGCGCTGGCACTCGGCGCTGACGGCATCAACATGGGCACGCGTTTCTGCGTGACCCAGGAAGCGCCGATCAATGAGGCATTCAAGCGCCAGATGGTCGAGAATGACGAACGCGCCACCAACCTCATCTTCCGTACGCTGCACAATACCGCACGGGTCATGAAGAATGCCGTGTCCGATGAAGTCGTCGCGATCGAACGCAAGGGCGGCGCAAAGTTCGAGGACGTTCAGCACCTGGTGGCGGGCGTGCGCGGGCGCAAGGCCATGGCTGAAGGCGACACCGATGGTGGCATCTGGTCTGCCGGGATGATCCAGGGCCTGATCCACGACGTTCCAACCGTCAAGGAGCTGATCGACCGCATCATCTCTGATGCCGAAGCCATCATCAAATCGCGGATGAGCGCCATGGTGGTCGACTAGACACGCTCCCAAAAAAGGGGCGCCGAGCTTGAAGGCGTCGAAAGAAGAATCTTCCTCCAGCGGCCCGTCCCGACGGTTCGTTTTCACCTGACCAATAGTGCCAAGAAGCTGAACGTCTCAGGCAAGGCCCGCGCAATCCGCCGCGCCACCGCGCTCGGATATATCGGCATGGCCTGAGACCCGGCCACTGGATCGCCAGTGTCGTGAACGCTCGCCTTGGCTCCGTCACTATTTCGGTTAGCATGACAAGCGGGCGATTTGGGAGCGCGCTATGATGGAACACTATCCAGGCTCTGCGCGCCATCTGGAAATCGCCCTGGACGATGGCTCACCTATTTGCCTGCGTCCGATGACGCGCGCAGATCGTGACCGGGTGAGACAAGGCATCGGCCAGCTTTCATCCAGGTCCAGATATTTCCGGTTCTTCTCCGGCTTTGCCGAACCGCCCACATCCATCCTCGACCTGTTGCTGGATATTGATGGCCAGCGCCACATCGCCTGGTGCGCTCTGGACCTGGCCTCGCCCAATCATCCAGCCATAGCTGCCGCGCATGTGGTGAGTGACCAAGCCACCCCATCGCAACAGGCTGAACTCGCCTTTGCCGTGGTTGACAGTTTCCACCACAAGGGTCTTGCCCGCTTGCTCCTGGCAGCGGTGCTGAATGATGCGCTGCAACTGGGCGTGATGAATTTGCGTGCTGAGGTCCTGTCAGAGAACCGTGCCTCAGCGCGCCTGTTGCGGACACTGGGGGCTCACGCTCACGGCCCGGCCAGCGAAACCATTTGGTTCGGACTACAAACCTCGACCGCCCTGGCCGCTCTCAAGGACATGAAATCACCGCGCGCCCTGCGCCAGATCCTGGACACATTTGACTGAGTTTTGCCCTGCGCCTGACAGCTCGGTTGGTGAGCGCCATACCGTTTCGAACCTGAAATCATTCCATCTTCTGTTTTTTCGACTATCCTGAAGCTTCAGAGCAAGGGGTGAAGATGATGAGACGGTGCACGCAAGCTTTGAGCCTGGTCGGAGCAGCCTTTACTTATCTGGCCGCCTGCACCCCAACGACGGAACCGGCGGACCCACCAGCTGAGATGGAAATCGCAAGCCTTGGTGAGCCGATCAGCGAGTTTCGCCAACTCATGATCCACGAGCATGAAGGCTCCGTACAACACATAGAAGGCATCCATGAACGATGTGCACCGGGGCTGCCCCCCTGCTCCTACGTCGCACCGGTCAATGCCGAACCGGCGTTTCGCGGCGAAGCGCCATTCCAGGCCCAGATCACCCCGCCCGAAGATTTCACCACCTCAGAAGATGGCGCAGTCGATGGCGATGACTGGCAGGCCCGGCATTATTGCGGCGGCAGCCTGATCGCGCCGGGCTGGGTACTGACGGCAGCTCACTGCGTCGATGACGGCATGATCGAGGATGGTTTCCGTATCCGCGTCGGCGCCAACAATCTGACCCTGGCTGAAGGGCGCGCCTTCCCGATCGACCAGGTTATCTGTTTCAACCCGAAAGACTGCGAGCGTGGGGCGTCCGGCGTCATCTACAAGGACGATATTGCGCTGGTGCACTTCATCAGCTCGCCAGAAGATTTTGCCGAAGCCCCTGATCCATCCGTTTTCGAGAATGTCGGCATTGAAGCCGCGCGCCTGTCACCCGACCGGACGGAACTGACAACATGGGCCGAAGACAACACGTTGCGCACCTGGTTGGTCGAGACCGGCGCCGAACTGTCCCGCACCCCCAAGCACCAATATGACCCGACCGGCTACCGCTTGAGATATGTCGATACCGAGTATGGACTGACCCAGGTTGAACCCGGCCCGCGCGCACCGCAGCGCTTTTACCGGCCCGATTTCAGCACACTGGAAACCTTGCCGAACATGGTTCGCGGCACACCGCACATCTTTCATGGTCACTTCCTGAGCCTGGACAATGGCATCTTGGGCCTGAGCGACAGTCGCCGATATGTCGCCTGGCACAAGACGTGGGGGGCGGACCGAGCTGGCATTTCGGTACGCTTGTCGCTTGGTGAACGCTCGAGTGCAACAGCCTTGGTACCATCCCAGCAAGTCGACCGGGATCTGGTCGCGCTGCAATTGTCGCCGCAGGATGAGACGCTGCTGACGGTCTGGAGAGGCCAGAACATGGCGATCCAGGCCTGGGATACCGCGTCGCTAACCTCGAAATGGATCAGTCTCATTGCCTTCAAGGAGGAAGACACAGATTTTGGTCTGCATGACCTGCGTCCGGCTGTCCGGGACATTGCGCCGGATCGCGTCATCGCCAGCGTCACCGATCAGGTGAACATTCTGGACATTCAGACCGGGGCCGCGATCCAGCAGTTCATCCACCCGCGAAGCGAAACCTGGCAGATGCTGGAGCGGCGCGAGGAAATGATCGCGCAAGGCGATCCGGCCGGTCACCTCCCCCCGCCGCCGGAAGACCTCGTCACACGAAACCTCGTCTATGGCGCAAAACTGTTCGATGCGGGCACCAGGCTGCTGACCTATACACGACGGTTTGGCGAGTCGGATGTCTGGATATGGGATGTGTCCACGGGGGACCTCCTTCTCCGGCTCGAACAGCCTGACCCACTGCTGAGTGAGTATGTCGATGGGGCCAAGATGGTTGCGGACAATCGACACGTCCTGACCTGGACAAATTACGGCACGATCCGCCTTTGGGACGCACAAACCGGCGAACAACTCTTTGTCGGCCAGCAACGTTTGCCCCTGATCAAGGGCACCTTGATCGACAGTGACCGCAAATTTGTCGTCCAGGACGAGGCCGGGGCCACCGTTTGGGATTTTTCGGGCGAAACCGAACCAGTTCGGATTGATCACCTGAACAATGTCCGCGACGTACTCGTGTCTGACGATGAAACCATGCTCCTGAGCTGGAGCGTGGATGCCACTGCACGCATCTGGGATGTCGAGACCGGGGATGAGATCCGCCGGATCTATCACAATGGATATGTCAACGGCGCGTCCTTTGAAGCCGATACCAGCCAGATCATGACATGGAGCGATGATGGAACGGCCCGACTAACCGACCTGCAGACCGGGGACGGCATCATGATCTTTGACGTTGCCAAGGCCCCACCCGGATCGCCGCTGACCCTGCCGGTCAGCGAGCGTCCATATCCAGAGCCTGTCGAAGTCAGCTATCTTCCGGTTGCCACACCTGAAATGGCGCTTCCGCCGGGCAGTCCGCTCAAGGTCTATGGCTGGGGCAAGACACAGCAAGTGGAAGGCTTCGAGCCGTTTGCCTCGCTGCTGACAGTGACCCTGACCGTACTGGATAATCAGGCCTGCGCAGCATTGGACGGCATGGGCCCGACCTCCGCCGGGCAGTCGCGTGTGCATGATGACGTTTTCTGCGCCCAGGACGAGTTGCAGAAAACCTGCAAGGGCGACAGTGGTGGCCCGCTCATCTACCAGGGCTACCAGGTGGGTGTGGTCAGCTGGGGCAAGAAAGAATGTACAGGCGACGGCAAACCCGGCGTCTACACGCGTGTCTCGAACTATGCCGACTGGATTTTTGATCACATCGGCTATTAGGGCTGTCTATCATCCCACAGGCCGGATCATGGCAACCTAGTTCCCAGGGCCGCGGCTCTTGCCCTGTTCTTCGTCTTCGCCGTCCTGAGTGTCCGTCTGGTCAGCCGTGGCGGTTGCCGCCTCTTCTTCTTCGGCTGCCGGTGAACACGCCACAGCAAAAACAGCAATACCGGCTACAGCTAGAGCTTCTCTGAGTTTCATTTTCGCCTCCCCGCGATTATGAGCTTTCAATTCTACGTGAAACCAAGGTCCGTTTGCAAGGTAATAAAGTCCGGGCGGGATCGGAGCGGGTTCAGGAACGGGTCCATGCGTAGATAGGTCAGGCCCGCATCGCCAATCTCCCGGGCCTTGCTCAAGGCTGTCATCGCGGCATCGCCCCTGTTCCATTGCGCCAGGACTTGCGCCTGCTGGTAGAGGCCGGAATTCCCGAACGCTTCGATCAGTTTCGCCAGCATCGCCTCGGCCTCGGCAGTCCGGCCCTGCTGGGCATAACAAATCGCTAGGCAGGGATCGCTCATCAATGTGAATGGCTCACGCAGGGCGGCTTCGATGGCCTGATCGATACGCCCGAGATGAAAGTGCGCATAACCGATCCAGGCATTGGCGTCACTGATCGTCTCGTGCATGTCGAGCGCTTCCTGGTTCATCTCGATCGATTGGGCGTAGCGCCCCGCCGCATAGTGAACCAGGCCGGCACTACGGAAAATGGTCGGGTTCAGCGGGTCGAGCTCAAGCCCGAACCTGATCGCTTTCAGCGCCGCATTGTGCTGGCCAGTCAGTGCCGAATACTCGGCATAACGCGCCTGCACGGCGGCAGAGCCCTGACCAAGCTCCAGCGACCGCTCATAAGGCTCGCGTGCCTCCCTGACCTTGAGCTGCGTCTCGAACAGCACGAGCGCCAGCGCTGAATGGGCATCGTCAAGATCAGGGCCAAGCGAGACGGCCAGTTGCGCCGCCTCATGCGCGTCCCTGTAATAGGCCTGCGCCTTCTTCGCATCGTCTGCCGTGTTGCCAAGCAGGGTCAGCGTCGCAGATCTCGCCGCATGCGCCGCGGCAAAGCCGGGATCCAGCACCACCGCCCGGTCAAATCGGGCCAGCGCCTGCAGGTCGGTCTCGGTATTGTTCGAGCCGCGGAAGATCATCCAGCCACGCAGGTAGGAGTCAAACGCCGCCGGGTTCGTCGCCGCCCCGATATCAGCCTGCCCGATGGCCGACGAGACTTCCAGAGACAGTGCCGACGAAATCGCGTTTGCAAGCTCCTGCTGCAGGCTGAGTAACCCGTCCACGGACTGATTATAGGTTTCCGACCAACGGCCAATGCCGGTCTTGCCCTCAATCAGGTCCGAAGACACCCGCACAAGATCGCCGCTCACCCGCACGGCACCTTCGACCACGAACGCAACGCCCAGTTCACGCGCCACCGAAACCGCATCGAGCTTCTGTTCCTTCACGCGTTCTGACGACGACCGGGCGACCACGCAGCCCCGGCTGATCTCGTTGCTCCACCGACGCATAGAACGAATCGAGATCGGCGTGCAGGATCGTGGCCTCGGCACCTGAACGAATCCGGCTCATCGAA
>CBDUKI010000061.1:0-10831 GCA_965367765.1 uncultured Henriciella sp. | reverse complement strand
CCCAATGTCTTGAGGAAGGCCCGCAAAAGTAACGAAATGGACTGGCCCAGTCTTAACGAGGGGCCATACGGATAGAGCCATCAAGGCGGAAGTTATGTCCGTTCAGATAGGTGTTACGGGCAATTTCCATCGCCAGAGACCCGAATTCCTCTGGCTTGCCGAGGCGTTTCGGGAACGGTACCGATGCGGCGAGGCTGTCGAGCACCTTCTGCGGCGCACCCAGCATCAATGGAGTGGCAAAAATACCCGGCATGATCGAGTTGACACGGATGCCAAGGTCCATCAGGTCGCGTG
Source organism: uncultured Henriciella sp. (assembly GCA_965367765.1). Lineage (GTDB taxonomy): Bacteria > Pseudomonadota > Alphaproteobacteria > Caulobacterales > Hyphomonadaceae > Henriciella. The sequence continues at coordinate 10,537 of CBDUKI010000061.1, read as the reverse complement.
CCATTGGCAGGACGAGACCGTTCACGCCCGCCTTGCACGATCCGTAAACCACCTGTCCGATCTGGGCGTCCTGCGCAGCGACAGAGGCAGTCAACGTGATTGATCCACGTTCACCGTCTTCGTTGAGCGGTTCAGCATTGGCCATTCCGAGCGCTGAAATCGAGGCAATCCGATAGGATGCGACGAGCACCCCTTGTGCGCCAAAAGCATAGTCCTCGGTCGGCAGGCGTTTGAAGCTGTGGCTTTCTTTGTCGAAGCGTAGCGTCTTGCCGCCTTTTGCCGTCATTGCACAATGAACGCACACACGCTCCTGACCGTGTTTGGCGCGGGCAGCATCGAAGCCGGCGATAACCGAATCCTCGTCAAGGATATTAACGTGGTGAAAGCTACCACCAATTGCCTTGGCGACCTCTTCACCGGCCTCATCATTGATGTCGAAAATGGCGACCGGTGCACCGGCCGCGGCAAAGGCTTCAGCGGTTGCCCGCCCAAGGCCCGAGGCCCCGCCTGTCACCACGACCGGTGTGTTTTTTGAAATCTGCATCTCCCAAACCTTCCTTTGTAGTTCTGTGCCCACGCAGTCTTGCATAGGCCATTCTGGAAGGTCCAGCCGCATCTATTCGTGACCTCAGGGAAGGTCGAACAGCAGTACTTCCGCGTCGATACTTACCGATAGCTCGCGCTTTTTGCCGCTATCGAATTCAACGCCGTCGCCGCCACGCAGGACATTTCCGTCCAGACTGGCTTCACCCTGCACGATTTGCAGAAAGCCACGGCGTTCGGGGCCCAGGTCGACACTCAGGGTCTCACCAGCCTTGGCCTTGGCCAGGCTAACCACAGCGTCCTGGTGGACCTTGACCACGCCGTCACCACCCGTTGGGGTAACAATCGGCGTGAACCCGTTTCGCCCCGCCTCATCGTCCAGCCTAATTTGCTGGTAGCCCGGTGCCAGGCCCTGCCTATCAGGCAGGATCCAGATCTGGAACAAGTGGACCGGCTCAGTGGTTGATTCATTCATTTCCGAATGGGTGATGCCGGTTCCGGCGGTCATCAGTTGAATGTCGCCGGGCCGGATTGTGCTGCCATTGCCCAGGCTGTCCTTGTGGGACAATGCGCCTGAGACGACATAGGTCAGGATTTCCATGTCCCGGTGGCCATGTGGGGCAAAGCCTGCTCCGGGGATGACATGATCTTCATTGATCACGCGCAGGGCGCTGACGCCCATCCGGTCTGGGTCATGAAAGTTGGCAAAGGAGAATGTGTGCTTGCTATCCAGCCATCCGGTTCGGGATGCGCCGCGCAAGTCTCTGTCGTGAATGCGGTTCATTGGGGTCTCCGATGATCGTTTGGGATTATGCCGCCAGGGCTGTAATGCTCGCATGAGCGGATTTGATTTTCTCGTCAGCCTCCATGCCTAGCTGGTCGGCCGCGATGATCGTGATATCCTGGATGCCGATGAAATTGAGGGCATGACGTAGGTATGGTGTGGCAAAGTCGATCTCGCTGCCGACAGCGGTGCCGCCAGATGCAAGCAGGATAATAGCGCGTTTGCCGCCCATCAGGCCAACCGGGCCAGCCTCGGTATAGCGGAAGGTCAATCCAGCCCGAGCTATCTGATCAATCCAGGCCTTGAGCGTCGCGGGAATGCCGAAATTATAGACCGGCAGGCCGATCACGATCACGTCGGCCGCCTTTACCTCTTCGACGAGGGCGTCAGATCCGGCCAAGCGTGCGCGCTGGGCCGGGGTGCGTTGTTCGGCGGGGGTGAAATTTGCGCCAACCCAGTCGCCATCGACGAAGGGAACACCTGCGGACACGTCACGTGCTGTGATGCTGATCGGCCCTTGGCTGGACAGTTGGTCAATCGCCTTGTCTGTCATGGCGCGGGTCACCGAACCCTCGGTGCGCGCACTTGAATCGACGCGGAGTATTTTGGTTTGCTTGTTCATGAGGCTCTCCATTCGAGTGAGCTCACGATATAGTTTATTGCGGAAATAGAGATTAGGGGGATATGTTTGAACTTAGTGTTCTGATATTCAGAACAAATGAGCCGATATGAAGAATTTGAAGCCTTCGTTCGCACGGTTGAGGCGAACTCATTTACAGCCGCGGCGCAGCAGCTTGGCGTTGCCAAGTCGGCGATTAGTCGGCGGGTCAGTGATCTGGAGCACCGGCTTGGCACCCAGCTTATCATCCGCTCGACCCGCGCCCTGTCCCTGACTGAGGCTGGAACCACGCTGTTCTACCAGGCCAAGCACCTGCTGGAAGATTGGCTTGAGGCCGAATGCGCTGCGCGTGACGACCACTCCGCGCTCACGGGCACCATTCGCTTCGCGGCCCCGCTTTCTTTCGGAATTGACCATCTCGGCCCAGCGCTGATCGCTTTTCAGGCTTCCCATCCCGGAATTTTCCTGGATGTCGATTTTAGCGACCGGCAGGTCGATCTGACCGCCGAGGGGATCGACCTGGCTGTCCGGATAGGCCAGTTGCGCGATTCCAGTCTTGTTGCCCGCAAGCTCGCGCCAGTTCGAATGATTGCGGCAGCCAGCCCGGACTTCCTCAAGGCGCACGGTACGCCGAAAACCGTGGCTGACCTGCGCGCGATGAAAGAGCTGAAATATTCCAACCGGCCTGACATTAGCTGGACCTTCCAGGCCCCTGATGGGGATCGACACACGGTTTCTCTGGTCGCCGCCATGCGGTCTTCGAACGGGCAATTCATCAAGGAGGCGGCGATTGCTGGGCAAGGCCTGACCATCCAGCCAAACTTCATCCTGTACGATGCCCTGCGTGATGGACGCCTGGTCCAGCTGCTGTCCGACCATCAGCTAGATGAGATCGGCATTTATGCCGTCTATCCCCAAACCCGTCATCTGTCCCTACGCGTCCGTGCCCTGGTCGATCATCTTGCCAGCCATTGTGGCGACGCCCCCTACTGGGACAACTGGACTGTTGTTTCCTAAGGACCGCAAGGAACAGGCTGCTTGGGTCCGGCTTAACCTGCCAGGTGACCCGGTCGGGGCTGGAGCCGTTTGCCCGGTACAGAGTGGGTTTCGCGCCATGGGTGTGGTAGAAGGGGCGTATGAGTTATGACGTTGGATCAGGTGATCTTGTGCTCTGCGTAAACGACGCGCCCAACCACGTAACAGGCGAGCCGGTTCCGCTGGTCAAAGGCGAGACCTACAGGGTCTGGACGGTCATGGAGTTTGCCTGCCCGTGCGGTCGCTCCGACGCCCTTCTGGATGTTGGCGTCGGTTTCGCATGGTGCCAGACCCGCTTCCGCCTCCTGCCCAAACCGCGATCGGAAGCCAGAACGCGGCGCATCAAAGTGCCTAAAGTGACCGAGAATGTATGATGAAGAGCCGGGTCGTGGGGACACAGTTGCGCGAAGATCCTTGTGGCCGAGCTAGGGGTGATCAGTCCACTTTCGTCGGCTCGTCCTGCATGCCGATATAGAGGCTTGCGCAACAACTCAGAAGAACGAATGTGAATGGCAATGCGGCCGCGATCGTACCGGCCTGGAGGGATTCCAATGCAGACGTTCCGCCGCCATATAACAGCGCGGAAGCTGTCAGGCCCAAGGTGCAGGCCCAGAATACGCGCTGCGCGACGGGTGCATCGGTTTTGCCTCCGGATGTGATCGTGTCGACCACCAGAGCGCCTGAATCGGCCGATGTTACAATGAACACGATCAAGAGCAGTATCGCGACGATTGATGTCACAGATGCAAATGGCAGGCTGTCCAGCATCTGGAACAGAACAGTCGCTGAGCTGACAATGCCGTCGGACAGGTCCCCGACGCCGTTTTGATATTGCAATACCGCCGTCTCGCCAAAAGCTGAGAACCAGATGACGCAAATGGTGAACGGAGCCAGCAGAACGACAGAAAAGTACTCACGCACCGTCCGCCCTTTCGAAATGCGCGCAATGAACATGCCGACGAAGGGAGACCAGGAAATCCACCACGCCCAGTAGAAGATGGTCCAATCATGGAACCAGTTGACGTCTTCTCGCCCAACCCAATTGGTAAAGGCCGGTGTGTCGACCAGGTAAAACCAGAGATTTTCTGCCATGCCCGTAAATATCAGCGCGGTCGGGCCTGCGATGATGACGAATAAAAGCAAGATCAGGGCGACGACCATATTGATATTGGAAAGAAGTTTCACTCCGCCATCCATGCCGCGAATGACGGAGATGACAGCAAGCCCGGTCATGCCAGCGATCAAGGCTATCTGGGTCAGTACATTGGGTTCGAAATCAAAAATGTATCCCAAACCGCTCGCGGCCTGGGTTCCGCCTAGTCCGATCGTCGTCGCCAATCCAAAAATTGTCGATACCACTGCGAACAGGTCAATGATGTGGCCTGGCCAGGCCCAAACCCGCTCGCCAAGCAGAGGGTAGAATGCCGACCGCATTGACAGCGGCAGGCCTTTATTGTGCGCAAAGAAGCCAAGAGACAGACCAACCACCGCATAAATAGCCCAAGGGGCTAACCCCCAGTGGAACAAGGTTGCACTGAATGCCAGACGTTTGGCCTCCGGCGAGCCGGCCTCGACATTCAAAGGCGTTCCAAACCAATCCGAGTAATAGGCGAGCGGTTCAGCAGCTCCCCAGAACATGAAACCAATCCCGACACCAGCTGCAAACAGCATCGCGATCCAGGAATGCATTTTGAAATCAGGGGTGGCTTGCGCACCGCCCAACCGAATTCTCCCAAGCGGTGATACCATCAGCCCGATACAAAAGACGAAAACGATGACGGGTGTAATTGCGAATAACCAGTCGAATGATTGCAACGTATAGGTTTTCGCTGTCACCAGATAATTGCCCGCAACTTCCGGAAAAATCAGTGTCAGTCCAGCAAAGGCCAGGATGAGGCTGGCGGCGAGGAAGAAGACCGGGTTGTGAACGTCTAGCCCAAGCACCTCAACATTGTCCTGACCGATTTCGTAGTCGGTCTCATAAGCGTCATCGTGTGGCGCGTTGGCTTCGGAATCGGGCATCAGGTCACTCAAGTCGTTGCGAACAGGCGGTATGCATCATTTACGTCGACCGTCAAAGTATGACCTGCATAATTATCTCGATGAAAGAAGCTTAGCCTGTGTGGAATAGGTTATTTTTGCCACACCGGTTCTATTTTATTTTGATTTGATGGGATAAATTCAGTTCATTTCTTTCCATCATCAAAATATCTGCTAGTAAGCACGCACTTCGAGCGGTCGAAATTCTTGACGCCATGGCACCAGGCCGAGGCGCTTGCGACCGGAGTTGACCCAAAGGATTTGATATGTATCGACTGATGAGTGGCGCTTCACTGATCGCCATCACCACCATATTTGGCATGCAGGCGACTGCGCAGGACAGCGGCGAAACAGAGGCCCGGCGCCTGAAAGCCGTGACGGTTACTGCAACCAAGAGATCTGAGAGTGCCCAATCCATTCCGGTCGCGGTCAATGCACTGGGCGAACAAGAGCTTGAAGCCCTCGGCATCAAGAATTTTTCCGATTACCTCATGCAGCTGCCGGGCGTGACAGCCGGTGGCTCAGGCCCGGGTCAGAACACGATCTACATTCGTGGCCTGGCCTCGACCACACCGAACCTGACGACTGCAGGTGTGGCTGGCCTGGCTCCCAACGTGGCTTTCTACCTTGACGAGCAGCCGCTCGCCCAACCTGGGCGCAATCTCGATGTTTATGCCGCTGACCTTCAGCGCGTAGAGGTCCTTTCGGGCCCACAAGGCACACTGTTCGGCGCCAGTTCCCAGGCCGGCACGGTTCGGTTGATCACGAACAAGCCGGATTTTTCCGGTTTTGATGCGTCCATCAACGCTTCCACCAGCTTCACCGATGGCGGTGAAATGAGCAACAGTGTCGAAGCCATGTTGAACGTACCAGTGTCTGAAAAACTGGCGCTTCGCGGTGTCATCTATTCAGACAATCAGGGCGGTTATATCGATAATGTCGGCGGCACTCGCACAGCCCTGGATTCGGCCCGTTTCCGCCCCGCAGGTACGGTTCGCGACAATGGCACCGTGGTTTCAGCCAATCGCGCCGGATTTCAGGCCGGTTCGGATTTCTCGGGTGTCAATTTCCTTCAGGCCAATAATGCTGGCCTGGCCGAGAACGACTTTAACGATACCGCTTATGCGGGGTTCCGCTTCAGCGGACTCTACGAATTCAATTCCGACTGGAACCTGTTGCTCAGTCATAGCCAGCAACAACTCGACAGCGAAGGCGTCTTCTTTGCAGACCCAGAGCTCGATGACTATGACATTGAGCGGTTTTCCGAAGACGATATTGAAGACAGCTTCCACAATACCAGCTGGACCCTTGAGGGGCGCCTCGGCATGCTCGAAGCACTGTACACCGGTGCCTATACCGAGCGCACGACGGACCAGACGGTTGACTATTCCGACTATCTCTTCGTCGGCCAGTATCTGCCTTATTATATCTGCGACGGCTCCGTGACCTATCCATCAGGTGCACCTGCAGGGACATGTCAGGCCCCGAACCTGTTCGTGAAATCGGCGACCGAAACCAAGGTCCAGACCCATGAGCTGCGCTTCAACACGCCGAGCGAGCATCGCTGGCGGGCGACGTTTGGCGCCTTCTACAGCGACCTCGAACTGACCGAGCGAAACGACTTCTACTATCCGGGGTCAGAGTATGTTGTCGGGTTCAATGGCCAGATTGGTTTTGGCCCGAACTATCCGTTGACGAACACATCCGTCACCGGGGTCATTGGCAATGCCGCGGACGGGTATTTCAGCGATCCCGGTCCGTTCCCGGAAGGCGTGATCTTCCGCAATGACGTGCGGCGCACGGATGAGCAGCTTGGCCTGTTCGGCGAAACCACATTTGACCTGACGGACCAGTTTGCCGTGACCGTGGGTGCGCGTTGGTATGATATCGAGGTTGATCTGGAAGGGTCTGCGAACTCGTCCTTCTTCAATCTGGGACAGACCACGGATGCGCAGGCCTTCGGGACGAACATTTCCGCCCAGTTCGCGCCCAACAACACAGTCGGGGCCCCGGACAAGGCGGCAACCGATGGCATGATCTACAAGCTGACCGGGACCTGGACCCCAACTGCGGACATGTTGTTCTACGCGACTTATTCAGAAGGCTTCCGCCCAGGCCTGCTCAATCGTCCGGGCGGCGCATCGGGGCCAGGCGGCTATACCGTACCCTATGCTGTCGATACCGATGACGTGCAGAATTACGAGATCGGCTGGAAAACCGAATTGTTCGACAATTCCCTGCGGTTCAACGGGTCTGCCTTCTTCGTGGAGGTTGATGGCTTGCAGACCACGATTTTCGATCCTTCGATTGTGAACCTGTTCTTCTCCGACAATGCGGCAAATGCCGAAATCAAGGGGATAGAAGGTGACTTTACATGGGCGCCATACTCGGTTGATGGGCTGACCATTGCGGGTGCGTTCTCACTGCTGGACACGGAAGTAACTGAAGTCCTCACGCCGACAAATGATGTACTTGTCGGCTCCGACCTGGCCTTTGCCCCGGCCTGGCAGGGTAATATCCGTGCCCGTTACGAGTGGGACCTGGACCAACAGATCGACGGCTCGATATTGACCGCACACATCATGCCGCAACTGGTTTTCTCTGATGATAGCGTCAGCGACATCATCGAAATCAACAAGGCGGATATTGATGGCTATGTCACTCTGGGCGGCACAATAGGTGTCACGGCCAATCAGTGGTCAGCAGAGATTTTCGCAAGCAATCTGACCAACGAATATGCTGAACTTAGCAACAGTTTCGTGTTCGACCGCGAACGTGTGACCCCTATGCGTCCCCGCACAATCGGTATTCGTCTCGGATATGACTTTTAGGCTCGGCACCTAGCCGGCTTTTCGGGCAGCGCCTTGATCCTTCAGGGCGCTGCCTTTCTATTGCTCCCATGAATACTTCGACTTCTACACATGACCAGGTCAAGCAGGCACAGGCTCGCATGCAGGCGGGTGACTTTGAAGCGGCTCAGGATTTGCTCGCGCACATCCTGCAGGAAGATCCTGACCACCAGGATGCCCTGTACGCGTCAGCTGTATGCGCGCGCTATCTGAAGCGGCATGATGGCGCGCGCACGTACCTGCAGCGCCTGAAGGAGATTGCACCGGATTTTGGCCGGGCGTTTCAGGAAGAAGGTCATTTGATGCTGGCGTTGAGCCAACCTCAGCTTGCCTTGAATGCGTTCCAGGCCGCTGTTCGCTGTAATCCAGCCCTGACCGCCAGCTGGCAGGCTCTGGTGCAGTTGCATGGCGATGCCGGACGCCATGGCGCAGCGAAGGAGGCGGGTGATCAGCTGGCCCGCCTGAAAACCTTGCCGCGCGAATTATTGGCCGTCACTAACCACATTCATGAAGGACGGGTGTTGCGAGCCGAAGAGATCGCCCGGGCCTACCTCACCAGACATCCCCACGACATTGAGGGCATGCGTTTACTTGCGGACATCGGTTCGCGCCTGGGCGTGCATGAGGATGCCGATTTCCTCCTCGAAACTGCGATAGAGCTTGCGCCCGACAATCTGCAATTGCGGATTGACCACATCCAGGTGCTACGCAAGCGCCAGAAATTTGCCGCCGCGCTTGCCCAGGCCAAGGCACTTCTGGAGCATGACCCGGAAAGCCCGGTCTTCCAGTCACTCTACGCGATTGAGTGCATGCAGGCGGGCGAATATCGCAAGGCGCTGGATATGTTTGACAAGGTGTTGGCCAGTCTTCCATCAGACCCGTCCACCCTAACGTCCAAGGGCCATGCTCTGAAAACCTGTGGTGAGACCGATGCCGCCATAGCTGCTTACAAGAGTGCCATCGAAAGCGATCACCTGCACGGCGATGCCTGGTATGCGCTTGCTAATCTGAAGACGTATCAGTTCGATGACGATGAGTTGGCGCGAATGCAACGGGCGCAAACGGATCCAAACCTGTCTTTCATGGGGCGTGTTCACATCGCATTTGCGCTTGGGAAAGCATTTGAGGACCGCGCCGATTCAGAGCGCGCTTTCACGAATTACCAGCTCGGCAACAGCCTGAAGCGGCGCCAAACCCGCTATACGCAAGACCAGATCTCCGAAGAACTGGCGGCACAGAAGCGCTATTGCACCAAGCAGCTTTTCGAGCAGCGTGGTGGCCAGGGGAGCCAGGCTGCGGATCCAATTTTCATTCTTGGGTTGCCGCGCGCCGGCTCAACGCTGATCGAGCAGATCCTTGCCTCTCACAGCCAGATTGATGGGACATTGGAATTGCCGAACATCTTGTCCCTGGCGCACCGACTGCGCGGGCGCAAGAGGATCAGCGACCGGGATCGTTATCCGCGTATCCTGAATGACCTCTCCCCCGATGAGCTGAAGGCGCTCGGTGAGGACTATATCGAGAATACCCGCATTCATCGTCAGGGCGCTCCCTTCTTCACGGACAAGATGCCGAATAATTTTCGCCATATCGGCCTGATCCATCTGATCCTGCCCAATGCCAAGATCATCGACGCTCGTCGTGACCCGATGGATTGTTGCTGGTCGGGCTTCAAGCAACTGTTCGCCGAGGGCCAGGAGTTCACTTACAGCCTTGAAGATATTGGCCATTACTATCGTGAGTATGTCGCCATGATGGATCACTGGGAGGCCGTTCTTCCGGCGGGACGCATCCTGCGGGTTCAACACGAAGACGTGCTGGATGATCTTGAGCAACAGGTGCGGCGCATACTGGACTATTGTGGCCTGGCGTTTGAACACGGTTGCCTTGAATTCCACCAGACCAATCGTGCGGTTCGCACCGCCAGTTCCGAGCAGGTTCGCCGCCCCATAAGCCATGCTGGCCAAGGTCAATGGCGTCCGTTCGAACCCTATTTGCAGCCTCTCAAATCTGCGCTAGGCAAGGCCTATCGGGGATAAGAAGATTTCAAGCCCATGCCCAAACGATTTGAAGATGCCCTGATTGCCCTACGCCAGATTCAGCGCAAGACCGAGCTGGCCTCCAAGCGACTAGCCTCAATGGTTGGACTGACGCCCTCACAGCTGCTTGTGATGCAGATACTGAGCGAGAAAGGCGAAACCTCGGCTGGGGAGATTTCCAAGCTGACCCAGCTAAAGCATGCCACAATTACCAGTCTCGTCGACAAGCTAGTCGCGCGAGGGCTGCTCATGCGGCGTCGCTGTGATGAGGACCGCCGACGGGTCTGGTTAACCTTGCTACCAGAAGGCGTGAAGATCATAACGTCAGCGCCGGACTTGCTGCAGGATGTGTTTCAGTCGGGGTTTGAGGACCTGCCAGATTGGCATCAGGCTATGCTCGTCTCATCCTTGGAGCGCATTGTGACTTTGCTGGATGCCGAGGATGTCGACGCTGCTCCAATACTTGATGTCGGCGCCCTGGATGAACGGCCATAGCCACGGGCTGAAGAGATGGGGCAGGAATGGAACGATCACTGCCCCCACGAGCGTTGATCTATCGAACTAAATCGCAAAAAAGTGGCGGTGAGACAGGGATTCGAACCCTGGAGACTATTGCTAGCCTACACAC
>CBDUKI010000060.1:0-10858 GCA_965367765.1 uncultured Henriciella sp. | reverse complement strand
CCGGTCTTTAAGCGGTCAGGCCTCCACCAGCCCTTTCAGCTCCAGGGCAATCGTGTTGAGCGTCTCGCGGATCTGGCGCAGGCCGCCGCCACGCCCGCGATGGATGACCAGCTGGTTCCACGGGGCTTCCTCCGGCTTGGGGCTGTGCACGACCAGGTGACCAGAGCGCGGCAGGGCGGCACTCATCAGCGTGCCTGACAAGGCAAATCCGGCCCGTTCATCATAGGCCCCATTGCGCGCGTCGGCCTCGAAATTCGACTGTTCGGAGCGCCCAACCGCATTGAACAGGACGGACAGGTCGGGGCGCTTGTCTTCGCTGATCTGTTCATTGATCACCTGGTTGAGCAGGCGTACCCCGCGCAGCGAATAGATATCGGCATGCATCGGTGCCAGCACCCTGTCAGCCGCTTCCATGGCGCAGCGCGTCAGGAAGGTGGCATTGGGGTTTGTGTCAAAGACGATCAGGTCATATTCGCTGCGATAGTAATCGATCATGCGGCGGAAGTTTGCGCCGATCCGCTCTAGTGACTGTGGATTGGAGGCGAAGGCGTATTTCGAGATTTCGAACTGGCCGGAAATCAGGTCCAGCCGACCACCCGGGCCATCGGACGTGAGCAGGTCATGCACGATCCGTTCGCGGCCAGCCGGGGCGAAGGGTTCGATATTGATGGTCGACCAGCTGTCGGCCGGCGAGCTGGCATCTGCGGCATGCAGGCGCGAGCGCTCGAATAGCGAGATGACCGACTTGTCGCGCGCCGCGCTCATGTCGGCATAATCCATGTCGAAAAAGGTCTGGGTCAGGTTGTATTGCGGATCGAGATCGATCAGCAGGGTCCGTCCGCCGAGGCTGGACTGCCACGTCCCGAAGACCTGGGACGATACGGTGGTCTTGCCGACCCCGCCCTTCAGGTTCATCACGGCAACGACCGGGCAGCGGCGCTCATAACGCTCCCGGCAGGCATTGACGAGCCGCTCCAGCGCGCCCTCATCGTCAATCGCATCGGTCAGCTGGTTGGCCAGGGCAGACTTGAACAGGCGTGACAGGCGGGCATTGTCGGCCCGGATCGGAAACAGGGTCAGGCCGCGTTCCTGGGCGCGCTGCAGCTGGGCCTGCACGTCCTTCGAGCGCACCGAGGAGGCCGATACGAGCACCGCCATTCCAAAGGCGCTGTCAATCGCGTCATTGACCTTGCCCTGGTCGATTTCATCACCGCTTCCAGGCGGGGCATACCAGGTTGGGATCGACGCCTGGCGCATGGCCTCGTGCACGGTCAGAAGCGTGTCGAGGTCGCGTGGACCATGGGCGATGAAGAGGTGCGACATATAGGTGTCCGGGTTCTGGGAGTTTTCTACTCGCGTAACCCGATTGAGCGGTTTGGGCTACACTTTCGTGTCATGAATTGATTGTAACGCTTGAGTTATTGTCCCTGGGGGTGCAATAGAGCCCGCTGAAGGAGAAGTATGATGACCTGGACGCCGAGCAGCTGGCGCGCACGCCCCGCCAATCACATTCCGGAAGATTACCCGGACACAGCCGCCCTTGCGGATGTAGAGGCACGTCTGAAGGCGTTTCCACCGCTGGTTTTTGCCGGTGAAGTGCGCAAGCTGAAAACGCGCCTGGCCAGTGTCGCGGCGGGTGAGGCCTTTCTGCTGCAGGGCGGCGATTGCGCCGAGAGCTTCAAGGAATTCAGTGCCGACAATATTCGCGATACGCTGCGCGTCCTGTTGCAGATGGCGGTTGTGCTGACCTATGCGGCCTCCAAGCCGGTGGTGAAGGTCGGTCGTCTGGCCGGACAGTTCGGCAAGCCGCGTTCCTCGCCTGTTGAAACCATTGATGGCGTCACCCTGCCGTCCTATCGCGGTGACAATATCAACGGCATGGACTTCACGCCGGAATCGCGGATGCCGGACCCGGAGCGTCTGATCCAGTCCTATTCGCAATCTGCTTCTACGCTGAACCTGGTTCGCGCATTCAGCCAGGGCGGCTATGCTGACCTTGCAAACGTCCATGCCTGGATGCTCGGCTTTGTCGATCGTTCACCGCTTGGCGCGCAATACCGTGAAATGGCGGACAAGATCTCTGACGCGCTCAATTTCATGCGTGCCTGCGGGGTGACCTCAGCCAGCGTGCCGCAAATGGCGCAGGTCGAGGTCTATACCTCTCACGAGGCGCTGCTACTGGGCTATGAAGAGGCCATGACACGTGTCGATTCCACCTCTGGCGACTGGTACGATACCTCGGCCCACATGTTGTGGATCGGGCACCGAACCCGTCAGGTCGATCACGCCCATGTCGAGTTCTGCAAGGGGGTCAGGAACCCGATCGGCATGAAGTGTGGTCCGGGCCTGGAGGCCGACGAGCTGCTGCGCATCATTGATACGCTGAACCCGGATGACGAAGCCGGGCGGATCACGCTGATTTCGCGCTTTGGTGCGGATGGTGTTGAAGCCGGGCTGGCGCCGCTGGCGCGGGCGGTCAGGGAAAGCGGGCGCACGGTTGTGTGGTCCTGCGATCCGATGCATGGCAACACGTTGAAGACCGATAGCGGGTTCAAGACCCGTCCGGTCGATCTGGTGCTCAAGGAAGTTCGCGGCTTCATCGATGTGCTCAATGCCGAAGGCTGCGTGCCCGGCGGTGTTCACTTTGAAATGACCGGCCAGGACGTGACCGAGTGTATCGGTGGTGCCCAGGCGATTTCAGAGGCTGACCTGTCATCGAGATATCACACTCATTGTGATCCTCGCCTGAATGGTGAACAGGCCCTTGAACTTGCCTTCCTGATCGCCGAGAAGCTTATCGGGCTGAAAGAGGCTGGGCAGATGAACACACGGGTCGCAAGCTAACCATTCTCCTGAATGGTCGAACAGTTTGCTCGTAACCTCGTAAGGGGTGCGGGTTACTGAGCGTATTTTCCGCTCTACCAATATATTTGAAAGAACCAACATGACCCATCAACGGGCATGGCCGGCGTGGGCGCGGGCCACTGAAATACTGGATTTGTTGCGGCTGTCAGGGCCGATTGCGGTCTCGCGCATGGCGTGGATGCTGATGGGCCTGACCGATGCTATCGTTCTGGGCCAGGTGCGCGGGCAAGAACATGAACTTGCCTTCGTGCTCAACTCCTGGCTGCCGATTGGCGTAGCGCTTGGCCTTGCCATGGGCTTGCTGCTTGGTGTGCAGGTGCTGACCTCTGAGATGGTCGGGCGCGGCGAGGCGGACCGGTCAGGCCGGATTTTCCGGCGCGGCATTGTCTGGTCACTGGGCCTCGGCATCGGGCTGAACCTGCTTGTCTTCCTCGGCGCCGGGGCGCTGTTCCACTGGCTGTTCGTGCATATCAACCCGAATGAACAGATCAGCGCGACACTGACCCCAGCTGAATTTGCCGCCGAAACGGCCAATATCACGCGTATCCTGTCGTTCAGCCTGGTTGGCTTTACGGTCTCGACCGTGTGCTCTTATTACCTTGAGGCCCTGCGCCGCCCGCTGATCGTGACGATCACGGCTTATATCGGCGTCGCTGTGAACACGGTGGTTGACCTGGCCCTGGTGCTGGGCTGGTGGGGCATGCCGCAAATGGGCGCCGAAGGGGTTGCCTGGGCCACTGTTGGCTCGCGCTGGGCGATCAATTTCGCCCTGATCGGGTTTGCGCTATGGCTCACGCCGGCCCTGAAACCTTCTCCGCGCGCGCCGCTTGACGAGTCCGCACGCCAGTTGCGTGTCGGCTCCGGGACAGCCATTTCCAATGTGGCTGAATGGGGCGGGTTCAACCTGACCTTCACCATTGCCGCCTTCATCTCAGTCGCGGCCAACGCGATCTATGGCTACACGACGCAGGTGATGGGGTTCTGCTTCATGTTCTTCATCGGCATTGCCTCGGCGACCAGTGTTCGCGTTGCTGAATCCATTGGACGAAATGACATGCAGGGTGTGCGCGATGCCTCGCGTCTCGGCGTTGCCGCGACCTTCGTGCTGGGCGGCTGCCTGGCATTGTTGGTCTATCTCCTGAAAGACCATATCGCGTTGCTGCTGGTCAGCTCAGAGGCCAGCATTGATGGCACGCTGCTATCGGGGGCGATTGCCGGTCTGCTGGTCTACGCGGCGGTGGCGACGACGTTTGATGGCTTGCAGGTCACCGCCTCCATGGCCTTGCGGGCACAGGGCGTCGTCTGGCTGCCGACGGCGATCCATATCGCGTCCTTCTTTGTGTTGATGATCCCAACCGGGTATTTGCTTGGCATTACGCTGGAACGCGGCGCCCAGGGCATGATGGAAGCCGCGCTAATCGCCCTGTTCGTGGCCGGTATGGCGCAATGGTCAGTGCTGGAATGGAAATCGGCGCGCCACATATTGTAGCGCGCCGACCTCATTTGTCCCGAAAGGGGAGTCAGACCTAGAGGTCTTTCAGAGCCGATGCTGGCTTGAAAGCTGCAGAGGTTTTTTCTGCAATCTGGATCTTTTCACCAGTGGCCGGGTTACGGCCTTCACGGGCGCCGCGGGTTTTCGCGACGAATGTACCAAAGCCTGCGATTGCAACTTGCTGACGGCTTTTCACAGCATCAGCGATTGAATCGAAGACAGCATCCACTGCACGGCCGGCTTCGGCCTGGGATGTTCCGGTCGTTTCTGCGACGGCTTTAGTCAGTTCACCCTTGTTCATGGGGCTCTCCTTTATTTAACGGCAGATAGCGCCGTAGGGGCATTGTCCATGATTCGGTTTTCGTGAATATCCCGAAAAGCCAATAAGTACGGGCGATTCCGCCTTATTCTGCTGTTTTTTGCGATTTTCGGGTCAATTTTGCCGGTTTTTCGCGTCTAAGGCGAGCGGTGCGGCGGGCCATTTGCCCCGGATTTCCATTCCTGACGGGCGTTTCGCGCCGCTGGCGACAAGGCAGGGACGCTGTGTCCATGCCTGCCTTTGCCAGCGGCGCGCAACAATCTTGCCAACCGGCCCTAGGTCAGCTTGACCAGCATCTTGCCTTTGTTCTTGCCATTGAACAGGCCGATGAAAGCATCTGGGGCAGCCTCTATGCCTTCCATGACCGTTTCCTGGAATTTCAGCTTGCCGCTGGAAATCCAGTTCGCCATGTCGGCCATGAATTGCGGCTGCATGTCAGCGTGAGTGGAAACGATGAAACCGCGAATCTGCAGCTGCTTGCCGACAATCTGGATGACATTGTTCGGGCCAGGTGACGGCTCGGTATCATTATATTGCGAGATCATGCCGCAAATCGCCATGCGGGCGAACGGGCGGGCCAGCTCGATTGCGGCCTGGAAATGATCGCCGCCAACATTGTCGAAATAGACATCAATGCCTTTCGGGGCCGCTTTGCGCAGGGCCGCCAGCAAGCCGTCATAATCCCCGGCGGCGCGGTAATCGACGCATTCATCGGCGCCAAGGCTTTTCACATAGGCGACTTTCTCGGCCCCACCTGCAGACCCGATCACGGTACAGCCCTTGATCTTGGCAATCTGCACCACGGCGGACCCTACCGCGCCCGCTGCGCCGGAAACGAAGACCGTGTCGCCTTCCTTCAATTCTGCAACGCGCAGGATACCGGCATAAGCGGTCAGACCGGGCATCCCGGCAATGCCCAGAAAGGCGCTGTCCGGCAGGCCGGTGCCGCCGGGCAGCTTGTTGGCGGCGACTTGTTCTGGCTTGGCTGTCCAGGCTTCGCGCCAGCCCGCCATGGACAGGACGAGATCGCCCTCCTGGTAATCAGGATGGGCCGAAGCGGTGACCTTGCCGACCGTCCCGCCTTGCAGCAATTCGCCGATCTGGAACGGCGGGACATAGCTCTCGCGGTCATACATGCGCCCACGCATGTACGGGTCCACCGACATCCATGAATTGCGCACCTGGATCTGGCCATCGGCCGGGTCAGGGGCCTCGCTTGTCTGCAGTGCGAAATCGGCTTGTGTCGGTTCGCCGACCGGGCGCTTGGCGAGGGCCCAGCCGCGTGAAGTGATTGCTGTCATTTTGTCTCCTCCAAATGTGATTGCTGACCATTTGGGGGGCGGGGACGGCAATGGAAAGGGGGGACGGTAAGAAATCGTAATGCGTTTTGATGGCCCAAGCTGGCGTCTTGGCTTGCGATTGGCCATCGCCTCTGCGAATGAGGCGCCACATGAGTGGAGTGCAAGATGGGCAAACTGAAAACCGGGCTGGTCGGCGCGGGCGTCTTCGGCGGCTATCATGCTGGCAAGATTGCCGCATCACCAGAAACTGATTTCATCGGTGTATTCGACCCTGATACGGCGCGCAGCCAGGCGCTGGCCGACAAGTTCCAGACCCGCTGTCTCGAAAGCCAGGAGGCACTGTTCGCCGCCTGTGATGCGGTGATCGTCGCATGCCCGGCTACTTATCATGAGGCGGTTGTGCGCGCGGCGCTGGACGCGGGCACGCATGTCATGGTCGAAAAACCGCTGGCCCTGACCGGGCATGGTGCCAATGCGCTGGCCAACCTCGCCGAAGAAAAGAGCCTGATCTTGCAGGTTGGCCACCAGGAGCGGTTCGTGCTCGAGGCGATGGGCCTGTTTGATATTCCTGAACGGGCAACCCGGATCGAGGCGTTTCGCATGGGTCCACCTGTGCCGGATGGCCGGGCCGGTGACGTCTCCGTCATCTGGGACCTGATGACCCATGACCTTGATATGGTTGGAAAACTCATGGGTGAACCAATTGAGGTGTCAGCCACCGGGCGCATCGCCCACACCCCGCACATTGATGAAGCCACCGCCACGCTGCGCTTTTCGCATGGCCATGCCGAGGTCACAGCCAGTCGCTGCGCAGACGAGCGCGACCGGCGCATGAGCCTGACCTATCCAAGCGGCACCATCGCCATCGACTTCCTGACCCGCGCGATAGAGAACACAACGCCATTTGCCGTGAAGGCCGATGTTTCAGACACGCTGCCCGACCCGCTGGGCGCGGCGGATGATGCCTTCTTCGCGGCCTGTCTTGGCCTGCGCGCCTGCGCCATTCCTGGCCGCGAGGCCGCGCTGGCCGTCGACATGGCCGAACGCGCCGAACTTTCTGCCCTGCATACGATTGGAGCCTGAGCCATGGCCTATACCGATATTGATACGTCCATCCTGATCGACCTGCCCGAAGATGCCCCGATCCAGCTCTTTGACCTGAAGACACAGCAGGCCGCCATCCGCCCGCAGCTTGAAAAGCGCTGGAGCGATATTCTCGACCATGGCCGTTACATTGGCGGGCCAGAAGTCGATGAGTGCGAGGCCAAGCTGGCCGAACTGACCGGAGCTGCTGATGCGGTTGCGGTCGGGTCCGGCACCCAGGCCCTGGTCATGCCGCTGCTGGCCATGGGCATCGGCGCGGGCGATGCCGTGTTCATTCCCGGCTTTACCTATAATGCCACCGCCAATGCCGTGCTGCTGTCCGGCGGCTGCCCGGTCATCGTCGATATCGACCCGAAGACCTTCAACATGGACCCGGCAGACCTCGCCCGCCAGATTGACCGCGTGAAGGCCGAAGGCGAATTGACGCCGCGCTGCATCATCCCGGTCGATCTCTATGGCCTGCCGGCCGACTATGACGCGATCCAGCAAATCGCAGACGCGCATGGCCTACGCATTGTCGCGGATGGGGCGCAGGCCTTTGGCGGCAAGGACAAGGGCCGCTGGGTTGGCAATATTGCCGAGATCACGGCGACCAGTTTCTACCCGACCAAATCGCTTGGCGGCTATGGCGATGGCGGTGCGATCTTCTGCCAGGACCCGGACTTTGCTGACCGTATGCGCTCAATCCGCTGGCACGGCACGGGCGACAATCGCAAAGAATCGATCCGCGTCGGCATCAATGGCCGTTGCGACTCGATCCAGTGCGCCGTGGTGTCTGAGAAGCTGACCCTGTTTGAGGCTGAGCGTGAGCGCCGCCTCGCGGCTGCTGGCGTCTACAATGCGCGCCTGAACGGCCTGATCGAAACCCAGACCGCGCTGGACGGCCAGGAAAACGGCTACGGTCTCTACACCGTGCGCGTGCGCAATCGCGATGCTGTGCGCGCTGCCCTTGGCGAGGCCGGTATTCCGAGCGGCATCTATTACGACATGGCGATCCACCAGATGCCAGCCTTCGCGCATTATGCCGAGCTTGGAAGCCTGCCACATTGCGAACGCGCGGCGAATGAAAGCCTCAGCCTGCCCATGCACCCCTATCTCAGCGAGGCCCAGATCAACCGAGTCTGCGACGCCCTGATCGCCGCCCACAACGCTTAACGGTCGAGCCCGAGCCGACGCAGTGGCCAGCCGAGCATTCCGCTGACCATCATCGCCAGCAATGGCGGTGCGGGCCAAATCCGGCTGAGCGGGGCGGCTAACCAGTCACGTAGCCAGGGCGCCAGCTTGCCATCGCCTTGATAAACCGGTGTGAACGCCCAGGTCATGATCTGGTACAGCCGCACATGGCCCCGGCGAGCGACTTTGTAGCGCTGCAGGGCATCGCTCAGGTTGTCATTGTTTTCGAGGGCCTTGTGCAAAGCCCAGGCATCCAAAAGCGCCATGTTTGCGCCCTGTCCAAGCTGCGGAGAAGCGGCATGCCAGGCGTCGCCGAGGTGAACGAGCCTGCGGCCAGAGACTGGATCGGGGTGCGTGCGATGTCGGTAGCGGGCGAAGGCAAGTTGGTCGTGGCTGGTGATCTGATCCAGGAGTGTGATTGTTTCGGGCCACAGGGATGCAGCCTCGTCTTTCCACTGATCGAGGGGTGAAGTCCGCCACGCCTTTTCCCGGTCTCCCTTGATTGACCAGAAATAGGTCAGGTTGAGCGGCGCGCCTTGCCTCGTGCGGCCAGAAGCCATGACCCCAGCCATCTGACTGGCAGCCTTGTATCGCTGTTCCAGCGCGGTTGAATTGAAAGGGCCGGTCTCAGGCCAGGGAAGGGTGACCCAGAGTGCACCATAAGGGAGTTCCTTTCGGGGCGAACGGGTGAGGGGGGAGCGAACCCCGAGGCAGTCGATCACCAGATCGAACGGGCCGAAGCGCTTTCCTGTTTCAGTCTCGATTATTCCTTCGAAGGCGTCCGCAGTCTTGATCCTTGTCGCGGGAATAAGCTCGGCCCCGGCCCTGTTGGCTGTTTCCAGAAGGGTTTCGAACAACAGGCCCCGTTGGATGCCCAAGCCATAGAGGTCGGGCTTCCAGCGCTCGAAACGAACATCAAGGACCGGTCTCAATGAAGGCACGCTCAAGCCCCAAAGGCGATCGATCCGACTGCCCAGCGCGTCCACTTTTGTACGCGCGCCCAACTTGTCCAGAACCGCAAGCCCGGTTGCCTGCAACATCAATCCAGAGCCGATGGGACGGGGCGTCTCGAATTGGTCGAACACCCGCACGCTATGGCCTGAGCGGCTCAACAGCGTCGCCATGGCCAACCCACCCGTACCGGCCCCTGCAATGGCGATATCCAGCTTCATCCCCATTTCGGTAGCCTGGCGCGGCGGTGGGCAATTGTCACGCGTGACAAAACTTCCTAACTGCAATGCATGACCAAGACACTGAAACTCTTTGCGGCGCAGCTGAACCCGATTGTCGGGGATATCAAGGGCAATCTGGGCCTGGCGCGTGAGGCGCTGGCCGAGGCGAAGGCTGACGGGGCGGACCTTGTTGTCCTGCCGGAACTGTTCATCCTCGGCTATCCGGCAGAAGACCTGGTGCTGAAGCCGAGTGCAGTGGACTTGTGTATGCAGGCGGTGCGCGACCTGGCGGCGGAGACGCGCGATGCCCCGGCGGTGATCATCGGCTCGCCCTGGGCGGCGAATGGCCGATTGCACAATTCGGCCCTGCTGCTCAGCGACGGCGACGTGACCTATCGCTATGACAAGCGCGAACTGCCCAATTATGGCGTGTTTGACGAAGTGCGCGTGTTCGACCCTGGCCAGGGCCCGGCCCGGGCGGTCGATTTCCGGGGCGTGCGCATTGGCATCGCGATCTGTGAAGACATCTGGTTCGAGCGTGTGCCGCAGGACCTCAAGGAGGATGGCGCGGACGTGTTGATCGTGCCGAACGCTTCGCCCTGGCGACGCACAGTCCAGGTTGAGCGCCACACGACATTTTCCTCATGGCGCAAGAACGGTATCCCCTACCTGTTCGTCAACCAGGTCGGCGGCCAGGATGAACTGGTCTTCGACGGCTCGTCTTACGGCGTGGATATTGATGGCACAGAGCACCAGCTGCTTGGCGATTTCGAGACCGGCACGGCGCTGGTCAGCTTCGATGCCGAAACGGGCCGCTTTTCCAGTAACCAGCGCGCCGTCCTCACCGAAGGTTGGGAGGCGGAATATCGCGCCGCCGTCCTGGCGCTGGGCGATTATGTCAACAAGAACCGGTTTCCAGGGGTCGTACTCGGCATGTCGGGCGGCATTGACAGTGCACTGACGGCGGCGATTGCGGTCGATGCGCTTGGGCCCGCGCGGGTCTGGTGCGTGATGCTGCCCAGCCGCTATACGTCCGATCACAGTCTTGAGGATGCCCTGGCCTGCACACGGGCGCTCGGCGCGCGCTATGACACGATCAATATCGCCCCTGGCGTGGCGGCGCTGGATGAGATGCTGGCCCCACAATTCGAAGGCCAGACGCCGGACACGACCGAAGAGAACATCCAGTCACGCCTGCGTGCGGTGACGCTGATGGCGCTGTCCAACAAGTTCGGCCATATGGTTGTCACCACGGGCAACAAGTCGGAAATGGCGGTTGGGTATGCCACGCTCTATGGCGACATGTGCGGCGGCTACAATGCCCTGAAGGACTTCTACAAGACTGAAGTGTTCGAGCTGTCGAAATGGCGCAATACACGGGTGCCGAAAGGCGCGCACGGCCCAGGCGGCGAGGTGATCCCTGTACGGATTA
>CBDUKI010000059.1:0-10871 GCA_965367765.1 uncultured Henriciella sp. | reverse complement strand
TTTGGCAACGTCCACGCAACTTACCTGCTGGCCAAACAGCTGATCAGGGCCGGTGCCTGCTGCCTGCAGATCGAGAACCAGGTGTCTGACGCCAAGCAGTGTGGCCACCAGGACGGCAAGGTAACTGTCCCGCGCGAAGACTTTGTTGAGAAACTGCGCGCCTGCCGCATGGCGTTCGAGGAGCTCGGCGTTGACGACGGCGTTATCGTTGCCCGCACAGACAGCCTCGGCGCTGGCCTGACCCAGAAAATCCCGGTCTCAACCGCTGCTGGAGATTCAGCCGCGCAGTACACAAAATGGCTGGAAACCAGCCCTGTGTCTGGCGCTGATGATGTAGAGGATGGCGACGTTCTCATCAAACTGAACGGTGAGCTTCGCAAGCCAGTCCGCCTGCCTAACGGCCTTTACAAGTTCATCGAAGGCACCGGCGAAGACCGTGTTGTCGAGGACTGTATTTCCAGCCTCACCGAAGGCGGTGCTGACCTGCTCTGGATCGAAACAGCCACACCAAACGTGGCTCAGATTGCCAGCATGGTGAACCGCGTGAAGGAAGTCGTCCCGAATGCGAAGCTGACCTATAATAACAGCCCAAGCTTCAACTGGACGCTGAACCTGCGCAAACAGGTACGTGAAGACTGGATCGCCGAAGGCAAGATCACGGCCGACGCCTATCCAGATGACAACCAGCTGATGTCGTCTTCCTATGACCAGGATCCACTGGGCATCGAGGCAGATAACCGTCTGCGCAGCTTCCAGACCGATATTTCCCGTGAAGCGGGCGTGTTCCACAACCTGATCACGCTGCCGACCTTCCACCTGGACGCCAAGGGCATGAACGATCTGTCCGAAGGCTATTTCGGTGAAGACAAGATGCTGGCCTATGTGGCCAACGTCCAGCGCGAAGAGATCCGCAAGGGCGTCTCTGCTGTGAAACACCAGCACGAAGTCGGCTCGGACCTTGGCGACACGTTCAAGGAAATGACCGGCGGCGACCGCGCCCTGAAGGCGGGTGGTGCACACAACACCATGAACCAGTTCGAAGCCGTCGCTTAAGCCAATCAGAGAAAAGGCGGATATGCACACAGCATATCCGCCTTTTTTGTGTCTTCATTTTCGAGAAGAAACCTGGTGGGCGGTAACGGGCTCGAACCGCTGACCCTCTCGGTGTAAACGAGATGCTCTACCAACTGAGCTAACCGCCCTCTCCGCCTCATTTGCGATAGTCCGGCGTGAAATGCAAGCGGCCTCTGTCAGAAATAACAGAGGCCGTGCAGTTTTGTTTGTGTTATGCGTCTAGTGGCGCAGCGTCGGCTCGCCATCCTTGCTGGATGCACGCCCTGACAAGGTCGCCGCGAGCGCTTCTTCATCCTCGGCTGACCACTCAATCGGCGTGAGCGGACGCACAAGCGCGCGCTCCAGCACTTCCCTGATGTCAGAGACCGGGATGATTTCAAGCGCCGACTTCACATTGTCCGGCAGGTCCACGAGATCCTTCTCGTTCTCCGCCGGGATCAGCACCGTCTCTATACCGCCGCGCAAGGCCGCCAGCAGCTTCTCCTTCAGGCCGCCAATCGGCAGGACACGGCCACGAAGCGAAATCTCGCCTGTCATCGCCAGGTCCCGGCGAACCGGAATACCCGTCAACAGGGAGACAATCGCTGTCGTCATGCCGATACCAGCTGATGGGCCGTCTTTCGGTGTTGCGCCATCCGGCACGTGCACGTGGATGTCCGTCGTGTTGAACACGCTTGGCTTGATCCCCAGCATCACGGCCCGCGAGCGTACCAGGGAAATCGCCGCAGAGATCGACTCCTTCATCACATCACGCAGGTTACCCGTGACCTTGGTATTGCCGCGCCCGGGCATCGACAAAGCCTCAATCGTCAGCAGGTCGCCGCCCGTTTCAGTCCAGGCAAGACCCGTGACGGCGCCAACCTGGTCTTCCTCATCAGCGAGACCAAAGCGGAAGCGCCGCACGCCAGAGAAATCGTCGAGGTTGTCCGGTGTGACAGATACGCTGGTCACATCATCCTCGCCCAGCTTTCGCACGGCCTTGCGGGCCAGCTTGGCCAGCTCACGCTCCAGCGAACGGACCCCGGCTTCGCGCGTATAATAGCGTATGAGATCACGAATGGCGGCTTCATGGACAATCCACTCTTCCTCGTTCAGGCCGTGATCCTTGCGGATTTTAGGCAGGAGGTGGCGCAGCGCGATCTGCAGTTTTTCATCCTCAGTATAGCCGGGGATGCGGATGATCTCCATCCGATCGAGCAGCGGCTGCGGCATGTTCAGGCTGTTTGCCGTGGTCACGAACATGATATCCGACAGGTCGTAATCGACTTCCAGGTAATGGTCATTGAAAGTCGAGTTCTGCGCCGGGTCGAGCACTTCGAGCAAGGCCGAGGAAGGGTCACCGCGATGATCCATGCCCATCTTCTCGATTTCGTCGAGCAGGAAGAGCGGGTTACCTGACTTGACCTTCTTCAGGCTCTGGATGATGCGCCCAGGCATCGAGCCGATATAGGTCCGCCGGTGACCGCGAATCTCGCTTTCATCACGCACACCGCCCAGCGATACGCGCACGAAATCGCGCCCCGTGGCATCGGCAATTGACTTGCCAAGCGAGGTCTTGCCGACGCCGGGAGGCCCGACCAGGCACAAGATTGGCCCGCGCAACTTTTTGGTCCGCTTCTGCACGGCGAGATATTCGAGAATGCGCTCCTTGACCTTGTCGAGGCCGTAATGGTCATCATTGAGCTGCTGCTCGGCCTTATCAAGGTCAGTCGAGATATCCTTGCGATGGCTCCATGGCAGCGCGAGGATCCAGTCGAGATAGTTGCGCACGACCGTTGATTCAGCCGACATCGGGCTCATCTGACGAAGTTTCTTGAGCTCTGACTCCGCCTTCGCCAGCGCCTCTTCCGGCAGGCCGGCCTCCTTGATCTTCTCTTCCAGTTCGGAGATTTCATCACGCTCTTCGCCCTGGTCGCCAAGCTCGCGCTGAATCGCCTTCATCTGCTCGTTCAGATAGTATTCGCGCTGGGATTTCTCCATCTGGCGTTTGACGCGGTTCTTGATCTTCCGCTCCATCTGCATCATGCCCATCTCGCCTTCCATCAGCGAGAGCACCTTTTCCAGTCGCTCC
Organism: uncultured Henriciella sp.; assembly: GCA_965367765.1. Classification (GTDB taxonomy): domain Bacteria; phylum Pseudomonadota; class Alphaproteobacteria; order Caulobacterales; family Hyphomonadaceae; genus Henriciella. Next base: position 7,726 of record CBDUKI010000059.1, on the reverse strand, counting down.
TTGGCCTCAGGCATCTCGAGCAGCGCCTGTTTCTCGGCCAGCTTCACCTGAAGCTGGGAAGCAACAGCGTCGGCCAGTTTCCCGGCTTCGGTTATATCGCCAATCGTGGCGACAGATTCGGGCGGAATCTTGCGATTGAGCTTGGCATAATTGTCGATCTGTTCCTTGACCGCGCGCATCAGCGCTTCCAGCTCCTTGCCGTCGCCTTCGCTCACTTCGAGCAGCTCGACTTCGGCAGTATAATGATCTTCGTGATCCTGCAGTGAGGTCACGCGCGCGCGCGACCCGCCCTCAACCAGAACCTTGACCGTCCCGTCTGGCAGTTTCAGCAATTGCAAAATGGTCGCGGTCGTGCCGACTGTGTGCAGGTCATCGGCGCTTGGATCGTCGGTGGCAGGGTCTTTTTGTGCGACCAGCATGATCTCGTTCTGGCTGTCATCAACCATGTCGAGCGCGCGGACAGACTTGTCTCGGCCCACAAACAAAGGTGCGACCATGTCTGGAAAAACCACGATATCGCGCAGCGGCAGCACTGGGAGGGATTTCACCGTCATATTCTGACTCCTTGGTTCCGGAGCCCTGCTCAGCAGCGACCCCTTGCCTTCATCCTGTTATCGGATGATTCTAGCACATAGTTTATGTGATGCGCATCCGGTACGAGTTCAACCACCCAAAAGCGCTTGAACCGACCTATTGGCTGAACCGTCAGGTCAGGATGCTTCGTTCGGCTTGGCTTGCTTCTCGTGAACGTAAAGCGGAGCGGCATTGCCTTCGACCACTTCGTCACTGATCACAACTTCGGAAACCCCACGCAGGTTCGGCAATTCGAACATTGTATCGAGCAGGATGGATTCCATGATCGAGCGCAGGCCACGTGCACCGGTCTTGCGAACAATCGCCTTCTTGGCAATCGCCGTGAGGGCATCCGGCGTGAATGTCAGCTCGACATCCTCCATCTCGAACAGCTTCTGGTACTGTTTGACCAGGGCATTTTTCGGCGCCGTCAAAATGGTTACCAGTGCGTCTTCGTCCAGGTCCTCAAGCGTCGCCAGGACAGGCAGACGGCCGATGAATTCCGGGATCAGGCCATAGCGCTGCAGGTCTTCTGGTTCGACCGTACGCAACAACTCGCCGACGCGGCGAGCATCGGGGTCTTTCACGGCAGCGCCAAAGCCGATCGATGTGCTGTCGCCGCGATTGGCGATAATCTTGTCGAGGCCTGAAAACGCCCCGCCACAGATGAACAGGATATTGGTTGTATCGACTTGCAGGAACTCCTGCTGGGGATGCTTGCGCCCCCCCTGCGGCGGCACAGCGGCAACCGTGCCTTCCATCAGTTTCAGCAGCGCCTGTTGCACGCCTTCTCCTGACACATCGCGGGTGATCGATGGATTGTCGGATTTGCGGGAAATCTTGTCGATCTCGTCGATATAGACAATGCCGCGCTGCGCCCGCTCGACATTATAGTCAGACGCTTGCAGCAGCTTCAGGACGATATTCTCGACATCCTCACCAACATAGCCGGCTTCCGTCAGCGTCGTGGCATCGGCCATCGTGAACGGCACATCAAGCACACGCGCCAGGGTCTGCGCCAGCAAGGTCTTGCCGCAACCGGTCGGACCGATCAGCATGATGTTCGACTTGGCCAGCTCCACCCCATCAGAACCGGCCGGATTGGCAAGGCGCTTGTAATGGTTGTGCACGGCAACCGACAGGATCCGTTTGGCATAGGCCTGGCCGATGACATAATCGTCCAGCACGTCACAGATTTCCTGCGGCGTCGGTACGCCTTCCTTGGCCTTGAAGCCGGACGCCTTGTTCTCCTCGCGGATGATGTCCATGCAGAGCTCAACACATTCATCGCAGATGAACACTGTTGGGCCCGCGATAAGCTTTTTCACCTCATGCTGGCTCTTGCCGCAGAAGGAACAATAGAGCGTATTCTTTGAATCGCCGGAACCGTTTTGCTTTGCCATAGGCAACCTCAATCACGCACAGGAATTAACACGCGCTTTATTTCACGTGATTTCCCAAGGAAAAATAACAATAAGACGCTCGCGACAGCGCGCAAGCCTGAACGCACATTCGTAGTCTCGAAGAGGGCCTTACCCTTCGCCTTCATCTTTCCGGCGATCGAAGACCTGGTCGATAATGCCGAATGCCTGCGCATCCTCGGCCGTCATGAACGTGTCGCGATCAAGCTTTTGCTCAATGACCTCGTATTTCTGGCCCGTGTGCTTCACGTAGATATTGTTCAGGCGTTTCTTGAGATCCATGATCTCTTCGGCATGGCGCTCAATATCCGTGGCAACGCCGCGATAGCCACCAGAGGGCTGGTGCACCATCACCCGTGCATTGGGCAGTGCGATTCGCTTGCCCGGCTCACCCGCCGCCAGCAACAGCGAGCCCATGCTCGCGGCCTGGCCAATACAGACAGTGGAAATCGGGCAGCGAATGTACTGCATCGTATCATAGATCGCGAGACCTGCGGTGACGTAACCGCCAGGCGAGTTGATATAGATCTGGATATCCTTCTTCGGGTTCTCCGACTCCAGGAACAGCAATTGCGCCGACACCAGCGAGGCTGTCGCATCGTCAATCGGCCCGGTGATGAAAATGATCCGCTCTTTCAGGAGCCGGGAGAAAATATCAAAGGCCCGCTCGCCTCGACTGGTCTGCTCGATGACAGTTGGAACAAGGTTGAGTGCGGTTGTACGCGGATCGGTCATATAAGAACCTTCAGACAGGATTTTTTGTTATTGGCCACAGCAATGGCAGAGGCTTCAATATTTGTCTATTCGAACATGGTTGCAAGAGTCCGAATGACGTCAAACAGCTTTATCCCGCTGATAAAACCGCCTGTCATGTGGCCAGCCGCCTTCACCTGCTGCCTTAAAGCCTCTAAATGGGTAAGAGGCGCGCTTGAATAAGCCCCGAAACATCAACGGCCTACGGACGGTTCATCATGGCAATAATACAGTTCTTCGGACGCATCTCCGACATTATGGGGCCTGAAATCACGTTCAACATTCCCGAAGGCGGGCTAAAACTGTCGCAACTTCGTGAGACACTGTCCTCCAGCCATGACTGCGCCGACCTTGAGCTGGCGTCGATCCGGGCCGCGCTGAATGACGAGATCACCGAGGAAGACCTGTTTGTCGGTCCGCAGGATACGGTAGCCTTCTTCAGCCCGCTCTCTGGCGGATAGTCGCGCGTGTCGATCTCCAGCCGCCTTACCCAATCCGCATTCAATGCGGCACAAGAGCTGACAGCCTTCCAGATGACCTGCGATGGAGCGGGCGCCCTGGTCATGTTCGAAGGCATAGCCCGCCCGACCACAAAGGCAGGTGAACCGCTTGATCGGCTCATCCTGGAGTGGCACCCCCGCATGACCGAGACGTCCCTGGCGGAGATTGCCGCTGACGGGGCCGCACGGTTCGATGTCCACAACATTCTGGTCATCCACAGATGCGGGGCCATCTTGCCCGGTGAAAGCATCGTTATGGTTGCGGTAAGCGCTGACCACCGGCGCGCCGCCTTCGAAGCGGCAGATTACCTTATGGACAGACTGAAAACCGATGCCATGTTCTGGAAGCGCGAGGAAGGCCCGTTCGGGCGGCGCTGGATCGAACCGACCGAGCGAGACCAAATCGATCGACAAAGATGGAAAGACTAATGCCCAAGATTGACGAAAGCCTGACCTTTCACCCGCTCAATATCGCGGTGCTGACCATTTCCGACACCCGCGACGAAAGCAATGACACCTCCGGCGGCCTGCTGGCCGAGCGCACACAGGCTGCGGGCCACAATCTCATCGAGCATGTGATCGTCAAGGATGACGTGACCGCCATTCGCAATACCGTTTCAGGCTGGGTCGCGCGCGACGATATCGACATTATCGTCACCACAGGTGGCACGGGCTTCTCATCCAAGGATCTGACACCGGAAGCGATCAAGCCCCTGTTCCGGCGCGAAATGGACGGCTTCTCCACGGTGTTCCACCAGGTCAGCCTGCAGTCGGTTGGTATATCGACGCTGCAATCCCGCGCCTTTGCGGGCCAGGCAGGCGACAACACGTTCATCTTCTGCGTGCCCGGCTCAACCGGCGCATGCAAGGATGCCTGGGATAATATATTCGCGTATGAGTTCGACAGCCGCTACCGGCCCTGCTCTATCGCTGGCAATATTGACCGCCTGAAAGCCTGATACCGTGACCAAGCTGACCCATCTTGATAGTTCCGGGCGCGTCAACATGGTTGATGTCGGCGACAAGGCCTCCACCACCCGCGTGGCGCGGGCGGGTGGGCGCATCCGCTGCCAGGCTGAAACACTGCACATGGTGCTTTCAGACGAAGCGCCCAAAGGGGCCGTCCTGGCGACCGCAGAACTGGCTGGCATCATGGCCGCCAAGAAGACCGCAGACCTGATCCCGCTCTGCCACTCGCTGGCCCTGTCCAAAGTGAAAGTGACGATCACCGCGAACCAGGACCTGCCTGGCTTTGACGTCGAGGCCGAGGTTCGCACCAGCGGACAAACGGGGGTCGAGATGGAAGCGCTGACTGCGGTAAGCGTTGCCTGCCTCACGCTCTACGATATGACGAAAGCCGTTGATCGTGGCATGACCATCGAGAATGTCCGCGTGCTGGCCAAAAGCGGCGGCAAGTCAGGTGACTGGACGGCTGATTAGACGGCCGCGTCAGTTCGGCAATTTCTTCTGCGCCTTTTCCGGCGCCAGCATGGCCTTGCCCAGCTTAGAGCGTGTGGCCAGCGCAGCCATCAAAGCAATAGAGCCAACCATGAACAGCTCCGTATAGGTCTCCACCGGAATGGGGAGTTTGGGTGCGTGAGGGATCAGGTTCATGCTTGTCTGCCTTTCCGCGCGAGAGTGCACATCGCACCCTTCAGCGCATTGCGAGCCGCTATCAATCAGGAACTCCCCTTAGTGCAAGGATCTTTGCCAGTGCGCCTGCAAATTGGGCAAATTTCGCTGACCGGCGCACACGTTTCGTACAAGGCTCAGCCGACATGCCGAGCGGTCTGAACGAGCCGCTGGTTAATGACCTGTAAACCAAATGCAAAGAATGAATCGACGGTCCAGGACTGTCAGGGAGTTACAGGTCCGATGTCTCTGCTCGAAAAACTAGTTGCCCGGCACGCCTGCCGGACGATCCACGACGTGGTTGCAATTGTGGCGCTTGGCCATTTGCAGGATGATGACAGCACGCGCTGGAAGAACCTCGTCCTGGCCAATCATGATGACCTGTTGCGCGGCGTGCGCGCACCGCAGGCCAAGTTCAAGGATTTCCCCAATCACGTCCTGCACATTCGCGAAGGGGAATGGGGCGGCCTGCGCGGTGAGGCCACTAAATGGTATGCCGAAGCTGTTGCCAGCTTGCGAGCGCGCAAATGGCACAAGGCAGCTTATGCGTTCGGCGTGCTCGGCTTCTACTATGCCAGCGCCTGTCATCCGCTGAACACGCACCAGAGCGAGGAAAAGGCCGCGATCAAGACGGCCTTCGACCGGGTCGCCTTCCGCGCGTGGTCCGAAATCCAGCTGCAGCTCGCAGAGAACGGCTATCCGACCGTCAATCGCGCTCAAGGCCGTGGCTTTGTCTCGACAATGATTGTCGAGGCCGCAACCCTGTCGAGCAACAATTTCGACGCCGTGATCGACACGTTCGATTTTGCCACCGCCGCCTCTGGCGATGACAGTTTCATTGATGCCGACCTCGTGGACATTTATGCGGACTTTGTTGGCCGCGCCGTTTCTGGCCTGGCCAGCCTGATGGACCAGGCCATTGATGAGGCTCAACAATCGCCGCGCAAGGTGCCGGTGAAGCTGCTTGGTTATCTTGCCGCGCCAGCCATGCCCTTCCGGGCCATGAAGACGAAGCGCCAGGGCAAGGCGGCCGACCGGCAGGTGGCGCGCATGTTCGTTGAATATGAAACGAGCGGAAAAGTGCTCAAGCGCTTGCCGCCCGAAGAACGCGTCTTGCGCAAACTTTACGCCGAACAGATTCTGCGTGTGTCGCTGAAATCGCTCGACCAGACGGCACTGACAGCGATCGGCCGCCTAGTGGTCGAGAAGCCCGCCGAACCGGAAGCGAACAAAGCGAAAAGCGCTGAGGACACCAGCGCCAAACCCGCTGCCAGCAAAGCCAGATCAAAAACAAAAAGATCGAGAACAGAAAGCGCGCTGCCCGCCACCTTGCCAGAGCTGGAAGAGGATGACGATGCAGCTGGCGAGGACAACATCCCTGATACGCTTGATGAGATGCAAGCGGCTGGCGGCGATAAGACGGATACGCTCGACACAAGTGATCTCGAAGGTGACGAGATCGAGCTGGAATTTGATGCGGACACCCAGGCCCAGATCGACGAGGGATTGAACGAGCCTTTGGATGCTGATCTGGAGGCTGAGCTGACGGCGGAAATGGAAGCTGAAATCGCCGCAGAGATTGCCGCCGAACTGGCCGCTGAGTCCGAGGAAGACCAAGACGATGAGATCGACCGCGAATTCGCCCTCGATGACAATACCGAATGGAGCCCAGGCAAGCTCAGCCCGGACGCCCTGGTCGCTGATGCCCTGTTGCTTGATGAGCTGATTGAGAACGAGCTGCACGCCGCCGGGATCATGACGGTGGAAGACCTGCTCTGCGTCGATGTCGAAGAGCTGACTGAATTCATTGATGATGAAGAGATCAGCGAAGACATGATCACAAACTGGCAGTCCCAGGTGATGCTGATGATGCGGGTCGGCGGCTTGCGCCCGCTCGACGCCCAGATACTCATTGCAACAGGTATCCGCACGGCTGACGAGCTGGCCTCCTCATCGGCCAGCGATGTGTTCAAGGCAGCCAGATCGTTTCTTGACCGCCAGATCGGCAATCACCTGCTCGACCCTGAAGAAGCGGATATTGACGAAAGCGACGCGCAGACCTGGATCGATCTCGCCAACCAGCGTTGACCCCTCCAGAACCGGCGGCTCAATTGGCATCTCATGTGTCAATAAGGCCACTTCCTCCCCCTGCCTTCGCGGCATCCCGACGATTTTGCATTGGCCAAGCGGCGCATTTGCCGTCATGATCGCTCGCAAATAAAAAGGCCAAACAGGCCAGATCGGGGAGAAACGATATGCGTTACAATTCGCACTGGATCACGGCAAGCATCCTGCTGGCCGTCGCCGGCTGTTCAGCTCAGAACACACCAGAGACCACCCCAACAGCAGACCCAGCACCTGAACCAGCGAGCAGTACCGAGTCCACCGGCCAAAACGCCCTGCGCAATGCCTATTTCGGTGACCTGCATATTCACACCCGGAACAGTTTCGACGCCTATATCTTCAACGTCCGGCGCACAGCTGACGACGCCTATCGCTTTGCCAAAGGCGAGACCGTGCCTCACCCAGCCGGGTTCGACATGACGATTGCCGGTGGGCCACTGGACTTCTATGCCGTGACAGACCATGCCGAGTATCTCGGCATCCTCCCGGCGATGAATACCGAGGGCAACCCACTGTCCGAACTGCCGCGCGCCAAGGACATGTTCTCATCAGACCCAGCCAAGATCACGGCAGCGTTCCAGGGGGTTGGGGCCTCTGTCCGCTCTGGTGTTCCGATCGAAGAGATGTACGACGAACCGATCATGAACTCGGTCTGGCTGGAAAATGTCGCCGCTGCAGAACGCCACAATGAGCCTGGCGTCTTTACCACGTTCGCAGCCTATG
>CBDUKI010000058.1:0-11010 GCA_965367765.1 uncultured Henriciella sp. | reverse complement strand
TCAAAGGATTTTGCCGAAGGTGTAAGTGCGTTCCTCGAAAAGCGCCCAGCCAATTTCCGAAAGGCTTGATCTAAAACGGGCCTCGGCGCGGGGACTTTACTTTCTCGCGCCGGGCATTCTGCGCCACGCTCAACGCCATACGCCCCCATTCGCGCATTTCCTTGTAATTTTTGCGCACGGGGTCGGGCAGCGAGACGAAGTTCATTGTCATGGCCTTGCCAGTGTCCGGATTGGTCCATTCGAACGGCTGACCGCCATCCCCTACCAATCTTTCCCTCAGCTCATCATCCACTTTCACATAAACCCGGTCCTCGTCGATCAAGGCAAACAGGTCTTCTCCTGAGTAGACGCCAGACCCGCCAAACATGCGGCGGATTTTGACTTTTCCCAGGGGCTCGAAAAGCTGCATTAGACAATCGTGAACAGGATTGGCTGGCTTCATCATACTCCTCCAAACAGAACCTGACCGGCTCCACATAGCTTTCTTATCACCGCCTTTCCGTTAGGGAAATGGGGTGAGACAATGAAATTAAGTTTCAGACGCCTTCGGTCTGGCTCACCAATCTATCGCGGCGTATACCAGTTGTTGTAGTTGCGGCCTCAGCGGATAGCATCCGCTTGGGATCATCTGCGTGGCCTGCAAGGCGATCAACTCTTCTTCGTAGTCAATCCAGAAAAACGTATTGGCCAGCCCACCCCAACTGAAAGTTCCGACAGATCCCGGTGTCAGTGTGGCTGCCACATCGACCAAGACACTACCGCCGAGACCAAATCCATTGCCCTCCATACGGGCCTCGGAAAAGGTCTTATCGCCCATATCACGAATGGTCCGCCCGCCAGGCAGGTGGTTGTGGCGCATGAACTCAACCGTTTTCGGGCTGAGAATGCGTTGCCCATCCAGTGTACCACCATGCAGCAGCATCAGGCAGAAACGGTGATAATCCTGCAGTGTACTTGCCAGCCCACCACCAGCGTTCAACAGGGCCGGTTGTTGGCTGTACAGTTTCGATGCAGAACCGGCAGCATCACTCAACGTGATTTCGCCGGTTTCGGCATTCTTGTTGTAGCAAGCCATCAACCGATGTTGTTTTTCTGCCGGAACGAAGAAATCCGTATCCACCATGTTCAGCGGACCAAAGATTCGCTCACGGAAGAACTCATCCAGCGTCTGCCCGCTGGCAACCTCAACAACCCGGCCCAGCACGTCGGTCGAGTGGCTGTAATTCCATCGCTGGCCCGGCGAGAACAGCAGTGGCAACTTGGCTAGACGTACGCACATCTGCTCCAGGGTTTCCTTTGGGTGCGCGATCTTCTCCTGGCGATAGAGCGCATCGACAGCGTGTTGCATCAGAAAGCCGTAAGTCAGGCCGCTTGTGTGCGTGAACAGGTCCAGCACCGTCATTTCGCGTTCCGGCTTGCGGGTTTTGTAATTGTTGACGTCGCCGCCATCCCAGACTTCAGTTGCCGCAAATTCCGGGATGAATTTCGAGACCGGGTTATCCAGGCGTAGCGCCCCTTCCTCGTGCAGAATCATGGCTGCAACGGAAGTAATCGGCTTCGTCATCGAATAGATGCGGAAAATCGTTTCCGGCCCGATTGGTTCTGACCCGCCCAGCTCAGTGTGTCCACGATAGGCCTCATGGACGACCTGGCCGTTTCGCGAGACCATGGTCGCGATGCATGGCAACTTGCCACTCTGCAAGTAGGCCTTGTCAAAATACTCAGGAATAGCGTCCAGCCGTGCCTGGTTCAGGCCGACATCTTCTGGTGTAAAATCCCCATCCAGCACTTAGAGCTCTCCTCGTTTGGCAGCACGGGAAAGTTCCCGAGCGATAACAATCTGTTGAATCTGGGTCGTGCCTTCGTACAGACGGAAAATCCGTGCGTCACGATAAAATCGCTCGATACCATAATCAGAGACATAGCCTGCACCGCCGAACACCTGCACGGCCCGGTCAGCAATCCGCCCAACGGCTTCAGAGGCAAACATCTTGCAGCAAGAGGCCAGCATGGTGACATTCTCACCCGCATCCCGCTTCTTGGCAGCATCAAGGATCATGCAACGCGCGGCATAGGCTTCAGCCTGACTGTCAGCGATCAAAGCCTGGATCAGTTGGTGATCCATAATCGCCTTGCCGAACTGCTTTCGCTCCATGGCATAGTGGACCATCTCAGAAACCAACCGCTCGGCCATACCAGTACAGACCGATGAAATATGCAGGCGGCCCTTGTCGAGCACACTCATGGCGACCTTGAAACCTTCGCCCTCGCCAGCAATTCGGCAGCTCGCGTCAATTCGAGCATTATCAAAGATGACATCACAGATGTGTGCCCCCTGCTGGCCCATCTTCTTTTCAGGCTTGCCGACCGATAGGCCGGGCGTGTCGCGACGTACGATGAAGGCCGAAACGCCCTTGGCACCCGGCTCATTCGCATCGGTGCGGGCCATCACGGTAAACAGGTCAGCAACATTGGCATTGGTGATGAACCGTTTAGTCCCGTTCAGGATATAGCCATCGCCATCTGGCGTGGCCTTGGTTTTCAACCCGCCCGCGTCCGAGCCTGCTTCCGGCTCAGTAAGGGCAAAGCTGGTCACGGTCTCTCCAGAGGCCACCTTTGGCAGCCATTCGCTCTTCTGCTCCTCGGTACCAAACAACACCAAGGCCTGAGACCCGATGCCGATATTGGTTCCGGCAACGCTGCGAAAGGCGGGTGAGGTCCACCCCAGTTCGAACCCGACAAGGCACTCGGTTTCCATGTCCAGACCAAGCCCGCCATAGCTTTCCGGAACAGCCAGACCAAACAGGCCAAGTGCCTTCATTTCGTCGACAATATCTTCAGGCACCTTGTCATCTTCGGCCACCTGGGCCTCGATTGGTACACAGCGTTCGCGTACAAACCGGCGCACTTGTTCAATCAGCGCGTCTCGAATCTCCGGATCAAAAGCCATCACATCCTCCAAACTTTTATCCTACATAACGCGACGGACACCGCTGTCGAACCATGACGCATGGTCACACTGGAGAATAGATACGGTCTTGCTATGAAAACGCCAAAGGAGACAATTTCCATGAAGCCTATCGACGTAACAGAAGGAGAATTTGCCGGGTGGAAAACATGGGCGAACGAGCCTTTCGAGTATGACACGGCCGGTCCATTCTATCTTCGTACGGACGATAAGGGTCAGGTCGCGGCTTTCCGGGCGCAGCGTAAGCACATGAATGCTGGTGGTGTCATGCATGGCGGATGTTTGATGACGTTTGCTGATTTTGCCCTTTTTGCGATCGCACACACGGGGGAAGGCGACGATTCTTATGGCGTCACGGTCGCATTCACCTCTGAATTCCTCTCCGGAGCGCTTGAAGGCGAATACATAGAAGCGCGCGGTGAAGTCGTCGGCGGTGGGCGGTCTATCACATTCGTGCGCGGCATGATCACAGCCGACGGTCGACCCGTCCTAAACTTCTCGGGTACAATCAAGAAACGGCAGGTCAGGAAATAGGCATGGTCACCCTGGGAACACCACTCTCACCCTCAGCCACAAAGGTGTTGTTTCTGGGGGCTGGCGAACTCGGCAAGGAAGTTCTCATCGAACTGCAGCGCCTAGGTGTCGAAACCATCGCCTGTGATCGCTATGCCAACGCCCCGGGCATGCAAGTTGCCCACCGCTCGCATGTCATCGACATGACCGATGCCAGCCAGCTTCGCAAAGTGGTCGAAGATGAGCGTCCCGATCTCATCGTTCCAGAAATCGAAGCCATTGCCACGGAGGAACTGGCGCGAATTGAAGCCGAAGGCCTCGCTACGGTGATCCCCACAGCACGCGCAACACAACTGACGATGGACCGCGAGGGCATAAGGCGTCTCGCCGCCGAGACACTGGGCCTGGAAACCAGTGCCTATGCGTTTGCCAGCGATGCCGACACGCTAGCAGCCGAAGCCGCTCGGATAGGTTATCCTGTTTTCATCAAACCCGTCATGTCCTCGTCCGGGAAAGGACAGAGCTTCGTTAGATCTGCTGATGATATCTCTGCCGCGTGGGATCACGCCCTGACCGCCGGGCGCGGGAACCAGGTTCGCGTCATCGTCGAAGGGGCCGTGGATTTCGACTACGAGATCACGCTGCTCACTGTGCGCCATATCAACGGCACCTCCTTCTGTGCCCCGGTTGGGCATCGCCAGGAAAATGGCGACTATGTCGAGAGCTGGCAGCCGCAACCCATGTCTGTGAAAGCTTTGGCTGCCGCTGAAGAAATGGCCCGCAAAGTCACAGACGATATCGGCGGGTTCGGCGTATTTGGCGTGGAATTGTTCATCAAGGGCGATATGGTCTGGTTCTCCGAAGTCAGCCCGCGCCCACACGACACCGGGCTGGTCACGCTGGCCACGCAGGATCAGAGCGAATTCGCCCTGCATGCTCGTGCCATTTTAGGCTTGCCTGTCGACACGCAACTCAACCGCCCTGGTGCCAGTGCGGTGATTTATGGCGGGGTGGATGCTGAAGGCGTCTGTTTCTCCGGCATCGACAAGGCACTCTCGGTGCCCGGCTCGCAGGTTCGCCTGTTTGGCAAGCCGGTGTCCTACGAGAAACGACGCATGGGTGTCGCCGCCGCCTATGGCGAGACCATTGAGCAAGCACGCGAGCGTGCGAAACTTGCCGCCAGCCGGGTTGTCGTGAACGCCGGTTGAGCGCGTCACGCCGTTCCGCCACTTAGACAATTCTGTTTACAAGACGCCTTCCCTAGCCTCATATACCGCCAAACGGGAGGCAAATCATGTCATTGTCAGTCATCAGCGCAGGGTTCGGGCGCACCGGAACCATGTCGCTCAAACTCGCACTCGAGCAGCTCGGCTTCGGACCCTGCCACCACATGATCGAGGTGATCGAGAACGGTGATAAGCAGGTTCCGCTATGGAATGAAGCCAATGAAGGAAGGGCTGATTTTGAAGCCATTTTCGACGGTTACAAATCCGCTGTAGACTGGCCGAGTGCGGCCTTCTGGAAAGAGCTGGCTGACGAGTATCCAGATGCCAAGATCATCCTCTCCTCGCGCTCGGCCGAAAGCTGGTACAACAGTATCTCCGATACCATCCTCGCTACAGTCTGGGCACCGGAAAACTGGCCGCCTCAAGCCGTCGAATGGTTTAAGATGGTGACAAAGGTTCTCCAGCGCTCGCTTGGCGATGCGCGCCAGAAGGACGAACTCATCGCCACGTTCCACGCCCACGAAGCGGCTGTAAAAGCGGCAATTCCGGCTGATCGCCTGCTCGTCCACCAGGCCAAGGACGGCTGGAAGCCGCTTTGCGACTTCCTCGGCGTCCCAGTGCCCGATGGGGACTATCCGCGAACCAATAGCAAGGAAGAATTCTTCCAGCACATGAAGAAAGCGGACGATCTCTAGCCCGTCTGCCTAGTAGCTCTTAGGCAGTCCGAGTACGTGTTCAGCGATGAAGTTGAGGATCATCTCCCGGCTGACCGGTGCGATACGGGCCAGCATGGCCTCGCGCATATAGCGTTCGACATGATATTCTTTCGCATAACCCATGCCGCCATGGGTCAGGACTGAGGTCTCGCACGCCTTGAATCCGGCTTCTGTCCCGAGATATTTCGAAGCATTGGCCTGGGCGCCACATTCCTCACCCGCATCGTACAACGAGGCGGCCTTGTAGGCGAGCATCTCAGCTGCGCTCAACTCCGCCCAGGATTTGGCGAGCGGGTGCGCAATCCCTTGGTTCTGGCCGATCGGACGCCCGAACACGACCCGCTCATTGGCATAGGTCGTCGCCTTTTCCAGCGCAGCAAAACCGAGCCCGATCGATTCAACCGCGAAAAGCACGCGCTCTGGATTGAGCCCCTGTAGCAGGTATTTGAAACCGGCCCCCTCTTCACCGATCAGGTGCTCCTTCGGTACTTCCAGGCCGTCAATGAACAGCGTGTTGCACTCGACCGCCTTGCGGCCCATTTTCGGGATGGGATTGGCTTCGATCTTGCCGCGATCCAGGTCGGTATAGAACAGGGACAGGCCGTGATATGGCTTGGCGCACTGGTCCTTTGGCGTGGTCCGCGCAATGATCAGGATCTTGTCGGCTCGCTGCGCGCCTGTCGTCCATATCTTCCGCCCGTTGATGACATAACCATTGTTCGTGCGCTCAGCCTTGGTCTCCAGGCTGGACGTATCGAGGCCGGAATTCGGTTCAGTTACGGCGAAGCACATCTTCTCCTCGCCAGATATGATCTTTGGCAGACTGTCCTGTTTCAGCTCCGGATTGCCAAACCGCTCCAGTGGCTTGGGCCCGAAAATGTTGAGATGGATCGCCGATGCACCGGAAAATCCTGCGCCCGTGCGCGTCACTGTCTGCATCATCAGCGCCGCTTCGGTCAGCCCGAGGCCAGCGCCACCATATTCTTCCGGAAAGGCAATACCGAGCCATCCACCCGTGGCCATGGCATCGCAGAATGCCTCCGGCCAATTTCCGGTTTCATCCACCTTGCTCCAGTACTCATCATCGAACGGCTCGAGCGTTTTCTCAACAGCGGCCTTGATGGCTTCCTGATCTTCGCTCATCGGGGCAATCGTGTGCATGTCCGGTCCTCCTTTTGGTTCTGACTTATGCGCCTGATTGCACCGCGTCCATCCTTTCCAAGCGTCACACGGTCGCACACCTGAACCGGTCGGGCGAAAACGCCCTGGCCAGACGCGACCTTTTTTCTTCCAGAACGCTATCAGCGACGATCTTCGCCGTGATCGGCGCGAGCAAGATCCCATTGCGAAAATGCCCAGCGGCGACGTGAATGTTGGGCACACTGGTTGGCCCAATCATCGGAGCATTGTCCGGCGTACCGGGACGCACACCCGCCCAGGTTTCGAGGATGCGTGCACCAGCCAGTCCAGGACACATGGTTTCGGCCTTGGCACGAAGGCGGGCGATACTGTCAGCATCGGTCTGGGTGCGCACGACGCCTGGTTCCATCGTCGCGCCGATGATGACCCGATCCTGTTTCGGGGCGATATAGACTGATCCACAACGGATGGTGAAATTCGGACTGGACCGTGTCCGCTCGAGACTCAGCATTTGGCCTGCTACCGGCTGGATGTGCGCCGCTTCGGGCACCAACTCCGCTGTCTGCCAACCTGCCGTGAGCACCACGTTATCGAACTGATCCAGCAGCTCAGCGGGGGCATTGATGAGTTTGTCTGGCATGATCTCGACACGACCGGACGCCTTGCAGGACTGTAGCAAAACCTCGACGACACGCCGATTGTCGACATGTCCATCGCTCGACAATTGCAAAGCGCTGATGACACTCGGTCCAATTTCGGGTGCCACCGCCTGCGCCTCGGCTGGACTAAGTACGCTGAACACGAGGTTCGTCCCAGCAAGTTGCTCAGCAATCGCACTGAGGCGGCTGGCCTCTTCATCTGTCGTCGCAATCGCCAGCGATGGACCGGGCACGTAGCCGATCCCTTGCCCAGTTTCGTACTCTAGATCGGCAGAAAACGCTGCCCAAACCTCTGCCCCCTGCATACAGAATTCGAACAGGTCGACATGACTGCCAGGTTCATTCGCCGCCTCGAAAGCAGGGGCCAGCATGCCCGCAGCTGCCCAGCTCGCGCCGCGACCGGGCTGATTGCGATCAAAAAGACAAACGCGGGCACCGCGACGCGCCAGCTCTCGTGCACAGGCCAGCCCAATGATCCCGGCACCGACAATTGCGATGTAAGGTTCATCCGTTGGGATTGTTTTCTGTGATCCAGACATGCCGCCCTTCTAACAGGCCATGTCTGTTTCGCCACAACCGTTTCGCAGGACAGCCATTCACGATTATGCGTGTTCGCTACGCTCCAGCTGCCAGAACTGCATGAACATGTTCAGCCAGGACTTATCCTGGAAGGTGATGGCCTTGCTCAGGCGGCCATCCGGCGAACAGACGGTCTTGATCATCAGATCAGGCGCGTCACGCTCCATCCATCCCTGTCCGCACGTGTCCTCACGCCACCGGGCAAAACGGTCAATCGCGCTGACGAAGGCACTCTCTTCGTCACTTCCGATGACACCCAGCTCAAGAATAAATTCACTCATTGTGTCCCCTCACAACTCCTACGCTTCCACAGCATTTACTAACCGACAAGGCCTGACCTGATACGCAATGCCACACCCAGTTGCGAATGCTTCTCATTTGTGAGAAGGGTTCAGCATGATCAAACATATTTCCTTCTCCCTTGTCGCAGCCTGCCTGGCGCTTGTTTCGTGCTCACCGAAAGCCGCTGAGACTTCGCCAGATGCACAAATGGTGCCACAAACGCTGACCATCTATAGTTCTCGCCACTATGACTCCGATCGGGCGCTCTACGCAGCCTATGAGGAAAAGACCGGCGTGAAAGTTCAGATCCGAGAGGCTGGGGCTGACCAGTTGCTTGAAACCATGAAGGCAGAAGGCACCAACAGCCCAGCAGACCTGATCATTGCGGCGGATGCCGGGGCGCTCTGGCGCTTCCAGGATGCTGGCCTTACCCAGCCGCTCGATGATGCGGAGATTGATGCGCATGTGCCTGCAAATCTACGTCAGTCCGAAGGCCACTGGATCGGCCTTGGCAAACGCGTCCGACTGGTCGCCTATGACCCCGAGCGCTTTACCGAGCCAGACGTCGACGCCTGGCTAAAACTCGCCGAGCCGGACAAGCAGGGGGAAATCTGCGTACGCTCTTCGTCCAATATCTACAACCTCTCCCTGATGGCCGAGATGATCGCCCGTCTTGGATCTGAGGGTGCCGAAGCATGGGCTCGGGGCATTGTCGCCAACATGGCACGCAACCCACAAGGCGGAGACACCGATCAAGTCCGCGCTGTCGCTGCTGGTCAGTGCGGAATCGCAATCGTCAATCACTATTACTGGCTGCGTCTGGCGACCAGCGCCTCCGTCTCCGATCGGAACATCGCAGAGGCCACCAAGATCACCATCCCGCACTTTCCTGATGGCAAGGGCGCGCATGTCAACATCACGGGTATTGCAGTTTCCGCATCCGCCAAGGACGCCGAACTGGCGAAGGATTTCATCCTCTTCCTGTTGTCTGACGAAGGTCAGCAAATGCTGACGACGGAAACCAAGGAACTGCCAATCTCCGCGACCGCCACCCTGCCAGAAGGGGCTGACATGATCCCAGCCTATACGCCGTCTGACACGCCACTCGACAAGTATGGAGAAAATCAGGCCGAGGCGCAGCGGCTGTATGACCTGGCTGGCTGGAAGTAATTCAACCGGACGCGACAAATGACGCTGGCCCAAACCCTGACCGGACGATTGACGCCATACGCCGTGGCTGTGTTCCTTGCCGTTCCGGTCGCCGCGGCTCTGTGGTTCGGGCTTGTGGCCGGTGGCGGCGAGACATGGCAGCACATGCTTGCACACCGGCTCGCCCCTTACACGTTCACAACTCTCCTCGTACTGCTGCTCTGTGGTCTATTTGTCCTGCTGCTGGCGGTCCCGGCGGCGTGGCTTGTCAGTGCATTCGAGTTTCCAGGGCGGCGCGTCTTTGAATGGGCGATGATCCTTCCGCTCGCCATGCCGGGCTATGTCATGGCCTATGCTTGGGCGAGCCTGGCAGGCATTGCCGGCCCCATCCAATCGACATTGCGAGACGTGACCGGCTGGTCGGCCCGTGACTATTGGTTCCCCGACTTGTTCACCGCACCAGGCCTCGCCTTTATCCTGGCTTCCACACTGTTCCCGTATGTCTACATCACGGCCCGCGCTGCCTTCACCAACCAGTCCCTGGCCACACTGGAGGCCGCGCGCAGTCTCGGCACGTCCGGGCACAAGCTATTCTGGAGCGTTGCTCTACCAAGTGCACGCCCAGCCATCATTGCGGGCCTGTCGCTCGCGCTGATGGAAGCGGCGGCAGATTATGGCGCAGCGGACTTCCTCGGTATCCAGACACTTGGTGTTGGCATCGTCCGCGCCTGGAGTTCGTTTGGTGAACCAGCCACGGCGGCAAGACTTGCCCTGGTTCTGGTCACGATTGCCTTTGTGTTTTTCTATCTCAGCTCGCTCTTGCAGGGCCGGGCAACCAACCAGCAGACGGCCAGTCGCTGGCTAACCCCAACACGCAAGCGCATGTCTGCATCCAAAGCAGCGCTCGCAACCGGACTGTGCAGCGCCATCCTGGCCATCGCCTTCTTCCTGCCGCTGTCGCGCCTGATCTGGCTCTTTCTGGAAGTCGGGCCCGGATCCGCACCAATCCTGCCGCCACTATTGTCCAGCCTCGTGCTGGGTGTTCTCGGCAGCGGTCTCGCCATCGTCTGCGCTATCGTGATCATCATCGGTGCACGCCAGTCGAATGCCTCCACCCGGATCATGCGTCTTGCGGTTGCCGCCGGTTATGCCGCGCCGGGCGCCGTACTTGGCCTTGGAGCGCTGTTTCTACTCGCCGCCTTGGGGCAGGCTTTGTCAGGCGCACTGGCACTCGTCCTGCTGATCTGGATCTATGCCAGCCGCTTCACATCTGCTGGGCTGGAACCCATGCAGGCGGCGCTTGGACGGGCCCCTCGGTCCCTCGATCATGCCACGCGTAGTCTCGGCGTGACCGGTTTCAAGCGCATTGTTTCTGTCGACCTGCCGATCATCCTGCCTGGCGTTCTGGCAGGGGGCCTGATCCTCTGCGTTGAGATCCTGAAGGAACTTCCCGCAACGCTGATGCTGCGGCCATTTGGCTGGGATACACTTGCGGTTCGGGCTCATGCCTACGCCAGCGATGAACGTCTCGCCGAGGCGACCCTACCCTCCCTGCTGATTACGCTGGCTGGCCTCGCTCCGGTTCTGCTACTTTCCTGGCGACTCTCGAAAACCGGACACACACTCGAATGACCCAGTCACCTGCCCCACTTATCGCCGAAGGTGTGACCAAATCCTACGGTAAGCAACGGGTGGTGGATCAAGCCACCCTGCAAATCCAGCCGGGGAATGTCACTGCGCTGGTGGGTCAATCCGGGGCGGGCAAGACCACCCTCTTG
>CBDUKI010000057.1:0-11070 GCA_965367765.1 uncultured Henriciella sp. | reverse complement strand
CGTCAATTTCACCAGGGCCTGGTCCAGGACTGACAGGAAGCGTGACCGGTCGGCCTTGCTGAAGGCGGCTGGCCCGCCGAGATTGGGCTGCCCGGCTCCGGCGCGCAGGTCGGCCATGATGGCCCGTGTCGCAATCGCGCCGCCAATCGAGTTTTCGGTGAACGGCTTGCCATTTGGCCCGAGCACGATTGCCCCGGCTGACAGCGCCCGTTCGGCCAGCAGGATGTCGGCCGACACCACAACGGATTTCGGGTTGGCACGTTCGGCGATCCAGTCATCTGCAGCATCGAACCCGTCGCTGACCGTGATGTGCCGGATCAGCGGTAAGGCAGGCACGCGCAGGAAACTGTTCGACACCAACGTCACCGGCACGTGTTTGCGCAGGGCGACCTTGTAGATCTCATCCTTGACCGGGCAGGCATCCGCATCGACGAGTATGTGCGGACGATCCGGGTCGTAATGGCTCAACGCTTGCGCCCGCCAAGAATACCGCGCAGCACATAGTCGACGATCCGGCGGGTCGCGGTTCGGGTCGCCTGGTTGACCGCGCGCTCTGTCGTCGTCATCCGGGTGGAGCGTCGGCGCGTTTTCTTGGTCTTGGCCTTTTTCTTCTCGAGCTCACGCTGGGCTTTCATTTCTTCCTTGGCGAGCTTTTCAGCGGCCTTGGCAGCGTCTTCTTCTCGTTTCAGCAGAATTTCATAGGCCGACTCGCGGTCCACCGTCTCGCCATAGCGGCCCAGCATGGGGCTGTCCTTCATCACCTCGGCACGTTCGGCCTCGCTCGCCGGGCCAAGCCGGGAAGAGGGCGGGCGGATCAGGGTACGCTGGACAATGCCGGGCGCGCCCTTGCGATCGAGCGTCGAGACCAGTGCCTCGCCGGTGCCAAGGTCGGTGATCACTTCTTCGGTGTCGAAGGCCGGGTTCGGGCGGAAGCTTTCGGCCGCCGCACGTACGCCCTTGCGCTCTGACGGGGTATAGGCGCGCAACGCATGCTGGATGCGATTGCCGAGCTGGGCAAGCACGCTGTCTGGCAGGTCGCGCGGGTTTTGCGTCACAAAGAATACGCCGACGCCTTTGGAACGGATCAGGCGCACAACCTGTTCAATCTTTTCCAGCAGGGCTTTTGGGGCATCCTTGAACAGAAGGTGCGCCTCATCAAAAAAGAAGACCAGTTTCGGCTTCTCGGGGTCACCCACCTCAGGCAGACGCTCGAACAGTTCGCTGAGCAGCCAGAGCAGGAAGGTCGAATACAGGCGTTGCGAATTGATCAGCCGGGTCGCATCAAGAATGTTGACGATGCCGCGGCCATCGCGCGTCGTGCGCATCATGTCCATCAGGTCGAGCGCCGGTTCACCGAAGAACAGTTCAGCGCCTTCACGCTCCAGCATCAGCAGGCCACGCTGGATCGCGCCGAGGCTGGCCGTGGCCATGTTGCCATATTCGCGGGAAACCTCGGCCTTCACCTCTTTCTCGCTGAGGTGATTGATCAGCTTGCGCAGGTCTTTCAGATCAAGCAGCAGCATGCCCTGATCATCGGCATATTCGAACGCGATATTCAGCACGCCTTCCTGCGTATCGGTCAGGTTCATCAGGCGCGCGAGCAGCAGCGGCCCCATCTCGCTGATCGTCGCGCGGACCGGGTGGCCCTTCTCGCCGAACACATCCCAGAACACGGTGGGCACGTCATGATAGCCATAATCTTCAAAGCCGATTTTCTCGGCCCGAGAGACCAGTTTGTCGTGCAGCTTGTGCTCGTGGCTGCCGCTCACGCACAGGCCCGACAGGTCGCCCTTCACATCGGCGCAGAAGACCGGAACGCCCTCATTGGAAAAACTCTCGGCCAGGATTTGCAGGGTCACGGTCTTGCCGGTACCGGTCGCACCCGCGATCAGGCCGTGTCGGTTGGCCCGGTTCAGAAGCAGGCTTTGGGCGACATTCGGCGCGCCGGTTCCGTCGGCATCTGCGCCCCCGATAAAGATGCTTTCGCCCATCCGGCTCTCCCTTGCAATTGCCTGGTGAGGCTTAAGGATAGCCGCCCGGACAGGCAAGCTTTGCCCGCACGTTGCAGCCGATTGCATCTTTGTGACTGGAGTTCGTCGCCGGGCTTTGCCATGCTCGCGGCAGGAGGCTGGAATGATCACGATCAAACGTCAAATGCTGCTGGTAACCGCGCTGTTGCAGTTCCTCGCGCCCTTGTTGCCGAGGCTTGGCGTTGGCACGCCGCTGTCGGTGCGGGCCGTTGGCGATGGCGTGCCGCCGGAACTGCCGCTCGGCATCTTCTTCTCGATCTGGGGGGTGATCTTCACGGCCTATCTTGGCTTTGCCGTGCTGGCCAATCTCAAACCGGGTTTTGTGAGTGATCGCCTGGCGGCCCCGCTCGTCCTGGTTGGGGCGGGCAATGTCATCTGGATGGTTTCGGCCCAGTCTGTCGGCTCGCCCTGGCTCGATTTTGTCTTGTTGTTGCCAATCCTGCTCTTTGCCTGGGAGGCGGCCTACAGGCTCGACGTGATTGGCGGGTTTGACGGCACAGGTCGACGCTTGCTGACCTGCCTTCTGGTCGGGCTGTTGGCTGGCTGGCTGGCCGTGGCTGTCTCGATCAGCGTGCCGGATGTGGTGCGCACCCTGCTTGGCCGTGGTCCGAGCGATCATGTCTGGCATTCGCTCTGGCTGGCGCTGGTGCCGGCGGCAGGCCTGGCCTGGCTGTTTGCCAGCCGGGTTTCGCGCAGTGTCTGGTTCTTTGTCGCCCTGTCATGGGGTCTGGTCGGCATCATGGCGAACAATTGGTGGCGAACGGAAACCCATGCCCTGGCCATCGCCGCCTTTGTGCTTGGCTGGATCATTATTGGCCGTCGCCTGCGATATGGGGCAAGCGGGGCGCTGGCCCCTTATAACAAGCCTTAGGCGGCGCTCGCGGCTTTCTGGTTCAACGCCTCGATCAGCCGATCGGTCACCAGACCATCAACGGGCAGATTTGCACTGGCCTGGAAATCACGGATGGCCTGGCGAGTCCCGGCCCCGACCAGGCCGTCAGGTGCCCCGGCTTCAAAGCCAAGGCCGTTGAGAACCTGCTGGAGAACCGCAACCTGCTCGCGTGAGCCATTCTGCCAGGCCTGAATGCCAAAGTCGCCATTGGCGGCGGCGGGCAGGGGGCTGGCATTCCAGGTCGCGGCGCGTCGCTGGGCACCCTGGGCCGCTTCGAGATCAAGCGCGGCGCGCAGCTGGCCAACATTGGCCGGAGCACTGGCATCACCATTTCGCGCCGCAATTTCGTACCAATACAGGGCTTCGGTCTTGCTTGGTGAAATCCCGAGGCCGTTCTCATACAGCACGGCGAGATTGTACTGGCTGTCGACGAGGCCGAAATCAGCTGCCTTGCGGAACCATTCAGCCGCCGCGGCGTAGGATTGTGGTCCGCCTTCGCCATCGGCGTAGAAGACGGCGAGATCATGCATGGCGCTGACATTGCCCCCCTTGGCGGCCCGTTCCGTCCAGGTCCGGGCCGAGGCCAGGTCGCGGGGCACGCCCAGGCCTTTCTCATGCAATTTGGCGAGACGATACTGCGCGGCAGGAAGACCCTGCTGGGCCGCGCGGCGTATGAAAGTCGGGCCTTGGGCATAGTCATTGGCGGCCAGGCGCGCTTCGCCCCACAGGTATTCAGCAACACCATCGCCTTGCAGCGCGGCCTGTTCCAGCGTCAGGGCGGCCGGGATTTGCGGTAACGGTACACGGGTGATCTCTGGCCCGGCAGCGCTTTCAGCCGCCAGAACCGGCTCGACCGTGTTTGGCGCGCTTGAGCCTTCTTCCTCGAACAGATCGGCCTCCAGGGCCTGTTCTGACAGCGCTTCGGCAGCTTCGTCATAGCTGATGCCAGCCAGGGTCGGGCTGTCGCCGTCATTGCCGGTGACGGGCGCTGGCGGCAGCACCGGCACGGCGCTGGCAATCTGTGTGGTCTTGGCCTGTTTGCCGCGCAGGTAGACATAGCCGCCTGCACCGGCTGCGGTCAGTGCCAGGGCAGATGCGGCGGCAATCATTGGCAGTTTGCTGGCGGGTTTCTTTGCGCTGGGCATGGCGGCCCCACCAGACGCAGTAGAGCGGCGAGACTGGCGTGTGACCTCATTGCTCTCCTTTGAAGAGGCGGCAGAAATCGCAGCCCGCCGGGCGCGCGCCAGATAGTCAGCCGGGTCGTCTTCTTCGGCTTCTTCCTCAGCCGCTTCAAGGTCGGCGAACCGATCGCGACCCTCATACGCGTCCTCATCCTCGATCAGATCATCACCGTCATCGCTGGCAATCTCTTCACCGAGCCGGACGAGTGCATCTTCATCATTACTGTCCAGGAACGGGTCTTCGGCGAAAATATCGCTGTCGCGGGCTTCGTCACGGCCATGATCCCAGGTCTCTTCAGCCGGTTCGAACTCGGCGAACACATCGGCCAGGTCATCGTCTGGTCTGGCTGTGAAGGGGTCCGCCTCGCTGTCGGAACGGGCATAATCCTCGTCAGCTTCGTCGTGCGTGTCGGCAGCGAACATGTCGTCACCTGAACCTGGCTGGGCCAGCTCGTCCGGTGGGCTTTCGTCGAGGCTTGGCAGCCCGGCAATGAAATCGTCTTCACCAACGGTCTCGTCGGTGAGCTCAGTTGCCGCGGCGAGGTCATGCAGGGGGGCTTGATCTTCCAGTTCCGTTTCGGGGTCCGGTCCGAGGTCGATCGGCTCCGGTTCGGGGGTCAAGCCGGTCTCCATCACAGGGTCATCGGCCCCGTCAAATGCGGATTCCAGTTGCGCATGAGGCGGCGCGCTCAGGTCTTCAAGAGCTTCCAGTCGCTGTGCCAGCGATGCCATGGCGCGTTGCACCGGCGACATGACCGATACGGTCTGGGTCTGCATGTCGGCCAGACGGTCGGAAATGTTGGCCAGGGCCTTGGACAACCGCGTCTCGTGCTTCGCATTGGCCGTTTCAAGTGATTTCTCGAACCCTGCCACGGCCGCATCCTGCCGCGCCTGGACACGCGATATCGCCGTGGCGACCTGCTCACCAACCTGTTCGATGGCTGCGGCGCTGCGCTGTTCGCTCTCGCTGACGCGCTCATTGAGCTGATCGGCCAGTGCAGTGACCTGTTCGCTCAGCTGTTCAACCCCTCCGGCACCTTCGCTGTTCTCGACCCTGCTCAAGCGAGCATCGAGCCCTGAGGTGATCTGGTGGATCTGGTCTTCACCAGCGGCAAGCCGCACTTTCAGCGTTTCAACCGTTTCTCCGAGACGTCCGAACAGTTCCGGATTGGTGCCGGCGGCTGCCTGCTGGATTTCATCTGCCAATTGCGCCCGGGTCTGGTCAACGCTGGCGCGCAGGTCAGCGGCCAGGGTCTCGAATTTCTGCTCCAGCTGCGCGCGCACCATGGCGGCCTGTTCTGGATTGACTTGCTGGGCAACCGTTTCGATCCGCTCGTCGAGGCTTGCAAACGTGTGTTCAAGCGCTTTCAGGGCGGCGTCGGTGGTGTTCTCGGCCCGGTTCAGCCGGTCCTGGATGCGCACCAATGTGCCTTCCATGGACGTCAGTGCGCCAGAGACATCGCCTTGCACCGCGCCCATTCGCTGGTCCATCTCGTCGACCTTGGCCAGCTTGGAAGCCACGCTGGTTTCGATCGCAGTAAACCGTTCAGACAAGTGGCGGCTGGTGCCTTCGGCGCGCAATTCGGACTGTTCGACGGCTTTCTCGACCCGCTGGGCCGCCTTGGCCAGGGTCTGCTCAACCTTGACTTCCATGCCTTCGACCCGCTCGGCCAGGTCATTGAAACCGGTTTCCATCCGTCCCTTGATGGCGGTGGTTTCATCCTGGGTGTGGGCGTTTTCCTCGTAAACATGGCTGGCCAGTTTGCCGAGGGCTGTTTCCAGCGCCTTCATGGCCTGCAGGCTTTCATGCGTCGTGTCGTTGGCCTCGATCTCGCGCACCTTCGCTTGCAGGGCCTCGTGGGTTTCCCGCAATTCATCCATTGTCCGGTCGATATCGGCGGCAATCGCGGTGGACGTGGTCTCGGTGCGCTCAAGCCGCGCCAACAGGCCGAGCACGGTCTGGTCCATGCCGGTAATCGCCAGGGTTGAGCGCGCTTCGACCGCTTCAATGCGTCGGGTCAGATTATCGAGTGCGCCGGGCGAACCCATTGGTTCCTGGCGGTGGGCAGGCTCATGACGAAAGGCGGGTGGGGCATGGTGTTGCGGCGTGCGGTGCAACGGCGCGCGATCCTCATAGAATCCCAGGTCATGATCGCGCGGGCCAGCTTCGCTATGGCCTTCGAGTAGCAGGTTGTTGATATAGTCCCCCAGCGTGACCCCTTCGAGCCGGGCCTTCTCCTTGGCAATCGCGCGTGCACGGTCGTCGATACCCTTGACGCTCCAGGATCCATAACTGCTCATTGCCAGCCACTCCACAACATTATCAGACGCACTTTGCCCGTGCTGATTCTCTGATTCCGCTTCCTGAATGGCGTGCAGGCTCTTAATTCCCGGTTAAAAAGGTAAACAGAATGCACGAATTTCGTAAGACATTCCGCTGACGTCCACGTCAATGACGCTGACGTTCACGTAAATTTATTTTTGGGTGACGTTGACGTTCGCGTAAGGATGCGCCATAGCACTGCCCATGGCAGACACAGCACAATCACTCTCGATCGCAGATTCCCGCACCTATTCTATCTCAGAGCTGGCGCGTGAATTCGGTATTACTCCACGCGCGCTGCGCTTCTATGAAGACAAGGACATGCTGCACCCGGCCCGGGATGGCATGACCCGTGTTTATTCGCATCGCGACCGTGCCCGTGTAACGATCATCGTCCGGCTGAAGCGCCTTGGCCTTCCGCTTGCCGACATTCGCGAAATCCTTGACCTCTATGCCATGAATGATGGCCAGCGCGCGCAAATGCGCATGATGCGGATCAAGTTCCAGAACCAGATCAAGGAACTGGAGAACCAGCGCGAAGACATCGAAATGGCGCTGCAAGAGCTTGATCGTGGCCTGGAATGGCTGGACAGCAACCTGTCCAATACCGGTCCCGATGAGGAAGAGGCTGAAAACGTCAAGGCATATGAGGCCGTAGCCCGCCGCCAGATGGATGATGCATAAGCCAGCTTGTCACTGACCGGCACTTCATGCCAGCTACGCCTCTATTTTACTGAGGATTATCGATGCCGCGCTATGTTGCACCCGTTCGCGATATGCAGTTCGTTCTGCATGAGTTTCTGGCGCTCCAGAATTATTCAAACCTCGCCGGCTTCGAGGATGCCACGCCTGACCTGATTGATGCGGTGCTCGATCAGGCGGCGAAATTTACCGGCGATGTTCTCTACCCGCTGAACAAGGTTGGCGATCAGCAAGGCTGCGTGCGCCATTCTGATGGCAGTGTCACCACCCCGGATGGCTTCAAGGAGGCCTTTCGTCAATTTGTGGACAATGGCTGGCCGCTCATGGGCAAGTCGCCGGAAATGGGTGGGCAGGGCCTGCCTCACACGCTGCAAATGGCGATCAGTGAAATGACATCATCGGCGAACATGGCATTTGCCATGTATCCGGGGCTGACCTCTGGGGCCTATGAGGCGCTGATGGCGGGTGGCTCGGACGCGCTGAAACAGACCTATGGGCCGAAAATGGCAGCCGCCGAATGGGCTGGCACCATGAACCTGACCGAGCCGCAATGCGGCACCGATCTTGGCCTGATCAAGACCAAGGCTGTGCCCCAGGGCGATGGCACCTACAAGATTTCCGGCCAGAAGATCTGGATTTCCGGCGGTGAACAGGATCTGACCGAGAATATCATCCACCTCGTTCTGGCGCGCATTGAAGGTGCCCCGGAAGGCATCAAGGGGATTTCCCTGTTCGTCGTGCCGAAAATCCTGGTCAATGAAGATGGCTCCCTGGGCGCACGCAATTCACTCAGTTGCGGTGGCCTGGAAGAGAAGATGGGCATTCACGGCAATGCCACCTGTGTCATGAATTATGACGAGGCAACCGGCTGGCTGGTCGGCGAAGAAAACAAGGGCATGCGCAACATGTTCGTGATGATGAACGAAGCGCGTCTCGGGGTCGGCATGCAGGGCCTGGCCCAAGCCGAGCTTGCCTATCAGACCGCCGTTGAGTTTGCCCGCGAGAGACTGCAGAGCCGCTCGCTGAAAGGCCCGGTTGCGCCCGAGAAGCCGGCCGATCCGATTATCGTGCACCCGGATGTGCGGCGCATGCTGATGGACCAGAAAGCCTTTGTCGAGGGCGCGCGCGCCTTTGCCTACTGGACCGCGCTACAGGCCGACCTGCAGCACAAGTCGCCTGATGAGGCGCAGCGCCAGAAAGCGAATGACTATATGGCGCTGGTCACCCCTGTGGTGAAGGCCTTCCTGACCGATCGTGGCCTGAAGTCGGTCAATGACGGCCTGCAAGTGCTTGGTGGGTCGGGCTTTACGCGCGAATGGGGGCAGGAACAGGTTGCCCGCGATGTTCGCATCACGCTGATTTATGAAGGCACAAACGGCATCCAGGCGCTGGACCTTGTCGGGCGCAAGCTGGCGGCCAATGGGGGCCGCGCCATCTTTGCCCTGTTCGCAGAGATTGATGATTTCATCGGTACCCATGCCCAGGACAAGGACATGGCTGTCTTCATCGAGGGGCTGCAAGCGGCTAAGGCGCAATTGCAGGAAGGTACGACCTGGTTGATGCAGAATGGCATGACCGATTTCAACAATGCCGGGGCCGCCTCGACCGATTACCTGCATCTGTTTGGCCTGACGTCGCTGGCCTACATGTGGGCGATGATGGCCCGCACCGCGCTCGACAAGCGTGGCAGCGATCCGTTCTATGACGACAAGCTGGTCACCGGGCGCTATTATATCACCCGTATCCTGCCCGAAACGTCGGCCCATCTGGCCAAGTTGAAGACCGGGGCTGGTCCGGTCATGGCCCTGTCGGCAGACCGATTCTAGGGCGCGCCCGGCATTAGCGCCGCGATCACAGGCATTTTGGGCCTTGTTCGCGTTACGTCACGGGTGGAAGTCAGGCGTTTGGCCGTTATATTGACGTGAACGTAAACGTCATTTCGGCCCATAGTGGAGGAAGCCATGCAATCCGTACTCAACGTGCCACCGGCAAAGTGGCGTCAGGACGAGGAAATTTCCATTTTCAGCGAGGCGGTCGGCCAGTTCTTCGAACGTGAATGCCAGCCGCACGTGCCGAAATGGCGCGAGCAGGGTTTCGTGCCTCGTGAGGTCTGGAAGGTAGCTGGCGAAGCCGGCCTGCTTGGTGCCTCCGTGGCTGAAGAATATGGCGGGGCGGGCGGTGATTTCCGGCACGAGGCGGTGATCATCGAACAGCAGCAATGGAAGGGTATCGACGGCTTCGGCATCACCCTGCACAACGCCATTATCGCGCCCTATATCGAAAGTTTCGGCACTGAGGAGCAGAAGCAGAAATACCTGCCGAAAATCTGCTCTGGCGATACCGTCCTGGCCATCGCCATGACCGAGCCGGGCACGGGTTCGGACCTGCAGAACATCAAGACCACCGCCCTGAAGGATGGCAATGGTTATGTCATCAACGGCTCGAAGACCTTCATCTCAAATGGCCAGACGGCAGACCTGATCGTCGTGGTCGCCAAGACAGACCCCACGCAAGGCGCCAAGGGCGTCTCGCTGATGCTGGTCGACACCAATGAGGTCGAAGGCTTTGAGCGCGGCCGCAACCTCGACAAGGTTGGCCAGCATGCTGCCGACACGTCGGAGCTGTTCTTCAACGACGTCAAGGTGCCCGCCGATGCGCTGCTTGGCGGCGAAGAGGGCAAGGGCTTCATCCAGCTGATGCAGAAACTGCCGCAAGAGCGTCACATCATTGGCCTACAAGGCGTCGGCATGATCGAACGCGCGATCCACGAGACAGTTGAATATGTGAAGGGTCGCAAGGCCTTTGGCGGCACTATTTTCGATTTCCAGAACACCCAGTTCAAGCTCGCCGAATGCAAGACCGAAGCGACCGTCGCCAAGGTCTTTGCCGATCATTGCACCGAGCTTCTGGTCAAGGGCGAACTCGATGCTGCCACCGCTTCGATGTCGAAATACTGGATCTCGGACCTGCAATGCAAGATCGTCGATGAATGCCTGCAACTGCATGGCGGCTATGGCTATATGGACGAATATCCGATTGGCCAGATGTATGCCGATGCGCGTGTCCAGCGCATCTATGGCGGCGCCAATGAAGTCATGAAAATGCTGATCGCAAGGACATTGTAGCCTTGCCCGATAGCCGCCTTCTGACCTCGACATTCCCGCAGCCTGCGCAGAGTTCGCGGTCGCTGGGGTTTGAGCTGGTATCGCTCGACATGAAGGCGATGGAGACGCGGGTGCGCTTTGACGGCAAGGAAGACTTCACCAATCCGGCTGGCTATGTCCAGGGTGGCTATCTGAGCGCGATGATGGATGACACGATCGGCATGCTGGCCACCGTGAAGACCGGCACGCGCGCTCTGCCATCGACCATAGATCTGCATGTCCACTTCCTGCGGCCCGTCCGCGTCGGCCCTGTCGAGGTCGTCGCCCGGCTTCGCAATATCGGCCGCTCTGTGATATTTGCAGAGGCAGACCTTTTCGACGCGCGCGGAAAGGAAGCCGCGCGTGCCACCGCATCGCTCGCCCTCAATCCCATGAAGGCCCCCGCCAAGTCACTTGAACACCAGACAGGAGACCCCTCCAATGAATGAAGCCTATATCTATGACGCCGTGCGCACCCCGCGCGGCAAGGGCAAGAAAACCGGCAGCCTGCACGAAATCACCGCGCTGGAACTGTCAACGCAGACGCTCGAAGCGATCCGCGACCGCAATAATCTCGACACGTCTTATGTTGATGATGTCGTGCTTGGCTGCGTGTCACCTGTCGGCGAGCAGGGTGGCGACATTGCCCGGATTGCCGTGCTGAACGCCGATTATGCTGAAACTACAGCCGGTGTGCAGGTTGACCGTTTCTGCGCCTCAGGCCTGGAAGCCTGTAACATGGCCGCCTCTAAAGTCATGACCGGCGAAGCCGACATGGCGATTGGCGGTGGTATCGAAA
>CBDUKI010000056.1:0-11328 GCA_965367765.1 uncultured Henriciella sp. | reverse complement strand
AGACTTCGTTCGAATTCCACTGGGATAATCGACCGCGCCGAACCGCAGGCGCGGCCCAAGCATCAGGTTGAAGACAACATCCACGCTGGCGTTTTCTCGGTCCCCAAGAACTTGGCGTTCAAGCAATTCGCTCTCGCCATAACCCGCATCACGCAAGGCCGAAACCAGTGCCTGCTCGACGCGGAGCACCCGGCTCGCCTCCGCGTACTGCCCTTTCAGTCCGGCGAGAATTTCGTCCAGCCCGTCCTGATTGACCGGCGCATCTGACGTGTCGGCAAACCGCATCACGACGCTTGCGATCGTAAAGCGTGGCCCCGGATCAACCCTCAGCAAGGGTTGGTATGCGGGGTCACTGGTCACCGCCACTTCGATGGACGGATCAAGATAACCGAAACTGTTCAGCCGGTCGCGTACCCGGTTGCCGGCGCTGCGGGCTTGACGCTGGGCTTGCAGGGTGCTGGTCGCGGTGCGATCCGTTGCCAGGACTTCATTGATGCTTTCGACAGCTGATTCCGCCGGGGCCTCGCCCTGCCAGGACAAGGCCACATCCGCGTGCGCCGGAACAAAACCCGCAACGAGAATGGCCAGAACCGGCGATAGGATTTTTGGCTGACTCACGAGACACGACCGATATTGAAACCAGAATTGGATAACCTGTTTACAACAGCAAGTGTTGTTCCAGATCACAGGCCCGGGCGAGCTTAAGCTGCCAAACTTGTATGAAATATGACCGAGACTGCACAATTCTCAGTTGTGACAAGGCTTTGAACGGCCAATCAGGTGCTCTGAACGAAGCCTTTCCATCCGCTCATATAGGTCACGAAAGCATCACCCAAGCCTTCATTCTTGAGATGTTCAACGCTGACCGGCAGGCTCGCAGGTATGAACTCAGGATCCGCCTCTATCTGGCGAGGGAAGTCATGATGCAGGATCGCGCCGCGGCCGATGACCACGAAATCGAGGCCAGCCTGCATCGCCTGAGCAACATCGGCCCCAGTGGAAATCTTCCCAGCCGCCCCGAGGCGAACATTGCCGCGCGGCAACTCAGTGAAATAGTCAAGCAAAGAGCGGCCCTTGAAAGCGTCTTCCTCGGGCTGTTTGAAAACATCCCAGAGCGACATGTCGAGATAATCGATCGTATCGTCGCACATAAGACGTTCAGCCACTTGCAACACTTCGGCCAGCTTCAGGCCGAACCGTTCTGGCGACAGACGCACACCCAAACTGAAGTCTTTGCCGCATTCAGCCCGAACGCTATCCACGAGGTCGAACAGGATACGGGCGCGGTTGTCCAGCGAGCCACCATACTTGTCCTCGCGCCGGTTGATCTCCGAGCTGAGGAACTGGCACAGGATATAACCGTGGGCGCCGTGCAATTCGACCCCGTTGAACCCGGCCTTTTCGGCCCGCCTGGCTGCAGCAATGAAGTCATCCTTCAACCGCTCAACAGCATCGCCCGACAGCGCCCTGGCCCCGAACTCTTCATTGTCTGACGGGCATTCTGGCGCACCCGAAATCAATTCCTTCGGCGTTCGCATTCCTGCATGATGTAGCTGAACCACAGAGTGCGTGCCGGTTGCATTGAGGCCATCTGCCAAGCGGCTAAGGCCATCCAGATGCTTGTCATTCCAGATACCCAGTTGGCCTGGAAAGCCTATGCCCTGCTCACTGACATGCGCCGCACAGGTCATGGTCAAGCCAAAGCCACCCTCAGCCCGCATGGTCAGCCACTTGTACTCATCGTCGCTCAACACGCCGTCGGCATGGCTCTGTTGATTGGTCAGTGGCGCAAGCATGAAACGGTTCGGCATGTGCGGGCCATGCTTGAAGTGAAGCGGGGAAAAGAGATCGGTCATGTCTATCCAGATGTTGTTTTCAAATGGATATGTAGCTCACCCCAGCCACCACAAGAAGCGATGACGCGAGGGCACGACACGCCATCCCAAAGAAAATTTCTATAGATGCGCCGTATAGAATCAATTGGATCAATGAAACCCCGGCCTGTATGGTCCAGACTAAGCCCAATCCAACAATACCAAAACTGAGAGGAAATATCATGGCGGATGACGCAAAATGCCCCGTAATGCACGGAACCATTCAGTCGCTGGCGACTGGCGATGCAGCCAATCGCAACTGGTGGCCAGAACAGATCAGCCTCAAACAACTGAACCAGAACGCCCCGCAAATCAGCCCGCTTGATGAGGCGTTTGATTATGCTGAAGCCTTCAAGAGCCTCGACTATCAGGCGCTCAAGAAAGACCTCGCAGACCTGATGACCGATTCGCAGGATTGGTGGCCGGCTGACTATGGCAACTATACCGGCCTGTTCGTCCGTATGGCCTGGCACAGCGCCGGCACTTACCGAACTTATGATGGCCGTGGCGGTGCGCGCTCCGGTTCGCAGCGCTTCGCACCGCTGAACAGCTGGCCGGACAACGGCAACCTCGACAAGGCCCGTCGCCTGCTCTGGCCGATCAAACAGAAATACGGCAACAAGATTTCCTGGGCCGACCTGATGATCCTGGCCGCGAATGTCGGCATGGAAACTTGCGGGCTCAAGACGTTCGGCTTCGGCGGCGGTCGCGCCGACGTGTTCGAACCGGAAGAAGACATTTACTGGGGCCCGGAATCAGAATGGCTGGCCGCCTCCGACAACCCATACAGCCGTTATGCCGGTCAGCGCGACTACAAGTCGTCTGACGCCGATGCCGGCAAGCTCGAAACGCCTCTCGGCGCGGTCATGATGGGCCTTATCTACGTCAATCCTGAAGGCCCTGATGCCGTGCCAGATCCGCTGGCAGCGGCCCACGATATTCGTATCACCTTCGCCCGCATGGCGATGAATGACTATGAGACCGTTGCACTGACAGCCGGTGGTCACACATTCGGGAAAGGCCATGGTGCCGGACCAGAAGACAATGTCGGGTCAGAGCCGGAAGGCGCCCCGATGGCGAACATGGGCTTTGGCTGGATCAACTCTCACGGCACCGGCAAGGGCGACGACACAACAACTGCAGGCTTTGAAGGCCCATGGACGCCAACGCCGGACAAGTGGAACATGGAATATTTCGAAGTCCTGCTGAACTATGAGTGGGAAAAAGTGACCAGCGCTTCCGGTCACGTCCAGTGGCAACCCAAGCCTGGTCAGGGCGCGCCTGAAGCGCCAATGGCGCATGATCCATCCAAAACCCAGCCGCTGATGATGACGACAGCGGACATGGCCATGAAGATGGATCCGGACTATGCCAAGATTTCCAAGCACTTCCTGGACAACCCGGATGAGTTTGCCGACGCCTATGCGCGGGCCTGGTACAAGCTGACCCACCGCGACATGGGGCCAAAGTCACGCTATGTTGGCCCCGAAGTGCCAGCCGAAGAGCTGATCTGGCAAGACCCGGTCCCAGCCCATGAAGGCGCAGTGATCAATGCTGGCGAGATCGCCGACCTGAAAGCCAAGATCCTTGCCTCCGGTCTCAGCGTGTCCCAACTGGTCAACACGGCGTGGGCTTCGGCCTCGACCTTCCGCGGGTCAGACATGCGCGGCGGTGCCAATGGTGCACGCATTCGCCTTGCTCCGCAAAAGGACTGGGAGGTCAACACCTCCTCCGGCGTCGGTGACGTGATTGCCAAGCTGGAAGCCATCCAGGCCGACTTCAACCAGAGCGGCACAAAAGTCTCGCTGGCTGACCTGATCGTCCTGGGTGGTTGTGCAGCGATCGAGAAGGCAAGCGGTACCAGCGTTCCGTTCACGCCAGGACGCGGGGACACGACGCAAGAGCAAACTGACGTGGACTCCTTCGAGGTTCTGAACCCTGGCTATGACGGGTTCCGCAACTACAAGAACACTGAAGACCCACGTGCGACGGAAGCCCTGCTGGTCGACAAGGCTCAGCTGCTGACCCTGACTGCGCCGGAAATGACCGCACTGGTCGGCGGCCTGCGCGTCCTCGGGGCGAATGCTGGTGATGTTGCGCATGGTGTGCTCACCGATAATCCGGGCACGCTCAGCAACGACTTCTTCGTCAACCTGCTCGACATGAAGTATGAGTGGAAGGCCACCGATGACAGCCAGGAAGTCTTCGAAGGCCGTGACCGGGCGACGGGCAAGGTCCGTTTCACCGGCACCCGCGCCGACCTGGTCTTCGGTTCCAACTCCATCCTGCGCGGCATTGCCGAAATCTATGCCCAGTCCGGCGCCGAAGCGAAGTTCAAAGCAGACTTCATCGCCGCCTGGAACAAGGTAATGAACCTCGACCGGTTCGACCTGGCATAGGCTTGCACGATTGAACGGAGGGCGGCGCGGCCGGGTAATCGGACGCGCCGCCCTTTCGATTCCTGTGCTTCAGTTCTGCCCGCTCGCCGCAGATGAAGCACGCCCGCGGGCCATCATGTCATCACGTAGAGCCCGGTAAGACAGGTCAGCACGCCAGTTTGGAAAATCGCTTGAATTGGCAAGCTCCAACCCCGCATCAAAGAAGATGCGGACATCCTCCTCGATTCCCGTCATGTCCCAGGCTTCCGGGTCATATTCATCCTTGGGCTTGTGATATTTCGTGGTCACGAAGTCGATATACTTGTTTAGGATTTCCGAACCTTCTGTGAGTTCCTTATCCAGCGGGCTGCCGACTGCGTAGATAGCCGGGATGCCACGCTTGGCGAACGGGTAGGCATCGTTGCGATAATAACCGCCAACCTCTGGATTGCTGTCCGGCTGGACCGTACGCCCGATGCGGGCCGATGCGCGTTCGAAATAGGCCTGAAGCCCTGAAAAACCATAGCCGGGCACCGTCAGCGCCTTGAATGAACCGAACGGAAAATGCGAGTCCATGTTGAGCACACTGACGGTCTTTTCTGGTGCGCAAAGCGGATGATCGGCATAGTATTCCGCACCAAGCAGGCCTTTTTCTTCCGCCGTCGTAGCCATGAACAAGACACTCCGTTCAGGTGCTTGCGGTAACGCGGCGTAGGCCGCCGCCAGCTCTATCAGGGCGGCTGTCCCCGTAGCATTATCAACGGCCCCATTGAAGATCGGATCCTCGGCCATGATTGGATTGGTACCAACATGATCCCAGTGAGCCGTATAGATCACGCATTCATCCGACCGCGACCGCCCCGCGATGCGGGCGATCACGTTGGGGGAAGAAAACCGTCTTTCCTCGCCTGTGAAGAAGGAAGAGACCGTTAGCTCAAGACGACGTGTGCCACCAGCCGGGGCCGAATTGGCGGCTTGGGTCAACTCGTCATAGTCCAGCCCGGCATGCTCAAGCAGTTTGCGCGTAGCAGGCTCACTCAGCTGGATTGAAATCTGCGGTTTCGCAGTGGTGGCCGTGGTGTCAATAAAGGCCTGTCCTGCCCCTGCCCCACCTGATTGCAGCAAGGTCCAGGGCCATCCAGCACTGGCCTGTGTATGTATCAGGATCATGCCAACCGCGCCGCGACGAGCGGCCTGTTCCGCCTTACTATCTTGATGATAATGCGGGGTCAGGTCTCTACCCATGAAGAAGCTATCATCGCCTTCACGAGACGGCTCACCACGCATGACCAGGACGACCGCACCTTCAACATCAATTCCCTGATAATCGTCCCAGCCCTGCTCAGGCGCGTGAATGCCATAACCGACAAAGACAACCGAGGCCTGTTCGACCGAAGCATTGGTCCGTCCGTCGCCAGTGAACGAGACATAATCAGCCATAGGCTGGAACCTTGTCTCAACCCCATCTTTCTGGAGATAAAAGCCCATGTCGGTACGCTTGACCTCTTTCAACGGGACGGGCTGCAAGTAGCTGTCGGCCAGGGCCGGTTCGGCCCCGGCATCGGCAAATGCGGCCGTCAGATAAGCAATCGTCTTTGCCTCGCCGGGCGTGCCGGGGGCGCGCCCTTCATAGGCATCCGACGCGAGTTCGGCGACATGCACTGCCAAACCGTCACCTGTGATCGAATGATAAGCTGCGTCCGTCGTCTCCACGTCCGGCGAGGAGCACGCAACCAATCCAAGGCTGCTGCCCAGGGCCAAAACAGTTCGTTTCATGAATCACCTTTCCTGAGCGCGCGCCCACTTCTTGTTCAACTTTTCTCTATTTATTGAATCACAGAAGAGTCAAGCCCGCGACCACGCCCAACACGGCTGCGTCGACATGCAGAAGCAAAGGATGTTGGCTCAGGGCCGAATACGGCTAGTCTTCACCCGCCCCATCATCCAACGGGGACATGGTCCAGGCGAAGGCGACAAGTGGCTGGGCTTCGTCACGCTCCGACCAGAGAATCTCAGCGATGCGCTCAAGATAGCCGTTGATTTCTGCCAGCGATTCAGGACTGGGCCGATTGACCAGTCGAAAGAACCCCATGTTGCGGTCATCGCCGTCAATCTTCATCGATGACCGTTCATAGCCACGTTCGAAGTCACGCTGTGACTGACGCAGGAGACCAAACACGGTCTGGGTGATGACGTCACGATTATCCGGGTTGGCCAGGGCCTTCTTGACCCGCATTTTCTTGCCTGGCGTCTTGTAGAGGATCTCCGTCCGGCGATTGACGACCTGACGCCCTGCCTCCTCGATCAGACCGACTTCGAGCAGCTTCTCGATATGGTAATAGATCGACGAAGGCTGACGCCCGAGCGAGGCCGCGATCTGCTTGATCGCCATCGGCCCACGCCCAACCAAGTGGTCAATGATATCCCCTCGAATGGGCGACGTGAGGCATTGTAACTGGTCAGGCTTGATGACCCAGTATGTGTCTCCATCGAGTGACGTTGCGTCTGTCTTCTTGGTCATTGCCGATCCTGCCTGGAGAACATTTCAATAATTTAATCTAACGGCCAGCCGTTTGGAAACAAGGCACTGAAAAAGAGTTTCCTTAAAAACCAGTGACTTGGCGGCGTCTTTCATTGCCAAATCGAAATTTTGCGACTACAAACGTAACAAGAGCTTGCTTATTTAATTTTTTCTGATTTATTTAATAACGGTAAATCTGGAGCAGGCCGAAAATGAGCTTTGTACGTCTTCTCATTCGAAATCCGGCAGTTACGGCGGTGCTTGTTGCTCTGAGTCTTCTGCTTGGAGTGATCTCAGTCCAGCGCCTACCGGTGCAGCTCTTGCCCTCGATCGAGCGGCCTGTGCTTGGCGTGATGGTCACCTGGCGCGCCGCCAGCCCACAGGAAATGGAGAGCGAGATCGTCGAGCCGATCGAGCGCGAGTTGCGCGGGATTACCGGAATGACGCAACTGGCCTCCTTCTCCAACAGTGGCAGCGCCTTCGTGAACATGGAATTCGCCCTCGGCACCGACATGGACCAGACCTATACCGAGATTTCCAGCCGGTTGCAGCGGGTACGCGGCCTGCCCGCAGATGCCCAGCGCCCGCAGATCATCCGCAATGGCGGCGGGGCGGCTGGCGACCTGCTCATCTTCCTGTTCGTCCAGCACCTGCCAGATTCAACCGTCGAGCCGGATGACCTGCGCACGCTGACCCAGCAGATCATCGCCCCTGAATTCGAGAACATTGACGGGGTTGGCACGGTCAACGTGCTACAAAATACCGGTGACCGGATCATTCAGGTTGAATTCGACCCGTTCCTGACCGCCCAACTTGGCCTGACCGTGGATGAGATTGCTGCCAACCTGAACCGCTCGTCGGATGTCAGCGGCGGCACGATGGAGCTTGGCCGACGCGATTTCACTTTACGTTTTGAGGGGCGCTATGCCGCCGAGAAGCTGGAGGAGTTCATCATTGTCTGGCGCAATGATACGCCTGTACGACTTGGTGATATTGCCACCGTCACAGTCGGGCCAGACCGTGGAGCCAATATCGTTTACCAGAACGGCCTACCCGCACTCGGTATCCAGGTCATGCGCCAACCCGGTGGCAATACGCTGGCCGCCATCAATGCGGTGCTCGAGCGGCTGGAAACGCTGAATGAGACCTTGCCGGGACAATACGGCGTTCGGCTAGAGAAAAGCTTTGACCCATCTGTGTTCATCAAACGGGCCATCTCGCTACTGACCAGCAACATGCTGATCGGCATCCTGCTCGCTATCGGCGCGCTATGGTTGTTCATTCGCAAGCTACGCGCGACGCTGTTAATCGCAGCTGCGATACCGATCTGTCTCGGCGCAACCTTCCTGACGCTGGGCCTGTTCGATCGCACGATCAACGTCATATCGCTGGCCGGTCTCGCCTTCGCCGTTGGCATGGTCCTGGACGCGGCGATCGTCGTGCTCGAGCAATATGTCCGCCATGTCGAAGATGGCGAAACGCCTGTAGAAGCAGCAGCCCATGCCGTCAGCCGGACAGGCGGGGCACTGTTCGCCTCGACCCTGACGACGATCGTGATCTTCGTTCCCATCGTCTTCTTCGAGGACGTCGAAGGCCAGCTTTTCGCAGACCTTGCCCTGACGATTGCGATCGCGGTGGGCTTCAGTTTCCTGGTTGCGATCTTCATCCTGCCGTCGGGCGCAGCCGTCTTCCTGAAGGGGCGCCACGCCCGCGCCAGTGCGGAAGGCACACCAATAACAAGCATCTGGGACAGGATGGCTGGCTTCCTGGTGAACATTACCGCCCGCCCTTTGCAGCGTGGCTTCTGGATTGTCCTACTGACAGTGGCGCCGGTCTCTCTGGGTTGGTTCCTGATGCCACAACTGAACTATCTGCCGCCGGTCAAGCGCGACGCGATCGATGCGTTCATTTCTTTCCCGTCCGGGGCCAGCACGGACGTCATCCAGAGCGAGTTTGCAGACATTCTCGTCGACCGGATCCAGCCCTACATGACCGGTGAGAAGGAACCACGCCTGAAGAATTACTACCTGCTGACCGGGCCGTGGGGTGGCCAATTGGGCATCCGGGTTGAAGACCAGTCGCGGGTCGAGGAAATGACCGAGATCACCAATCGCGAGTTGCTGTCCGGGTTCCCTGATACGCGCGCGTTCGCTCAGCAAGGCTCCCTGTTCGGTGGGGTTGGCAATGGTGGCGCGGCCAGTATCAGCCTGGAATTGCAGTCTGCCGATTATGACCTGTTGAGCAGCGACGTGCTGGGCGTGGTCGACCTGATCCAGGCGCGAATGCCGGGCAGCCGTGTGATGCCGTTCCCTGACCCGCAGATCGTCACGCCCGAGCTGCGCCTGGTGCCAAATGATCGCCGCCTCGCCGAAGTCGGCATGACCCGCGACAGCCTCGCCCGGATTATCCGGGCCTTCGGGGATGGCCTGTGGCTGGGCGAATATTTCCACCAGGATTCACGGCTTGATATCCTGCTGCGCTCACGCGAGTCGCGGGCACCGGAAGACCTTGAATCACTCCCCATCGTGACGCCATCTGGTGCGGTGCTGCCGCTGGGCGACCTGGCCAGCATCGAATCCGGCGTCGGCCCGAACCAGATCTACCGCCGCGAAACACGCCGAACCATTGCGCTGAACATTGTGCCGCCACCCGAGATGGCCCTTGGCGAAACGGTTACCCTGCTGCGCGAACTCGAGCCGGAAATCCGTGATATGACCCCACGCGACGTCTCGATGATCTATGGCGGTGATGCGGATTCCCTGAGCCGCGCGGTGTCCAACCTGTCCGGCAATTTCATCCTCGCCATCCTTCTCCTGTTTATGGTCATGGCGGCGCTGTTCAGGTCAATCTCGGATGCGGTCATCGTACTGATCTGCCTGCCCATGGCGGCGATTGGCGGCATCCTGGGTATCCAGCTACTGAATCTGGCCACGTCGGTGCCACTGGACCTGCTTGGCATGATCGGCTTCATCATCCTGTTGGGCCTGGTGGTCAACAATGCCATCCTGCTGGTGGCCGAAACACGCCAGTGCGAGCTAGACGGGCTGAACCGCGACGATGCGGTTCACTCGGCCCTCAAGAGCCGCATCCGCCCGATCTTCATGTCGACCTCGACCTCGCTGATGGGAATGATCCCGCTCCTGATCTCACCCGGTGCTGGCAGCATCATCTACAAGGGCCTGGCGACCGTCATTGTTGGCGGCATGGCTTTATCAACCTTGTTCACGCTCGTCCTGTTGCCGGCGCTGCTGAGAACGCGCCTGCCTTTCATATCGCGTGCGCCGCTGGAGATTAACGGCGCCCCAACAACACAACAAACCGGATAGAAACAGATGTCTGAACGCTCCTCCCCCCGCATCGGGCGCATCTTCACCTTCCTCGTCTTTATCAGCGTTGTCGCCGCCGGCACCTACTATGGCTACACCAAGCTGTTTCGCACGGCACCTGCCGAAGCCACGACCGTCGCGGCTGCGCCGCCACAAGGCCCGCCGCCGGCTACGGTGGCTGTTGCTCAAGCCGTGGAAAACCTGTTCGAGCCTGTAATGGAGCTACCGGGCACGGTTCAGAGCCTGGTTGACGCCACGGTCGCCGCAGAAACCCGCGGCAAGATCATTTCGGTGATCCAGGTTGGCGATTACGTCCAGCAGGGTGACACCATTGCCCGGATTGACCCGACGGATGCCCGCGAGACCTTGCAGCAACGTCAGGCCGAGCTGGCCCGCCTGGAGAGCCAGTATGACTATCATGCCGGTGTTTATGCAATTGTCGCCAACGAGGAAGATGATCTCGGCCTGTCTGGTATCGGCGTGGCTGAGCTGAAATCGAACATGGACTCCGCCCATGCCGACCTGGAGCGCGGCCGCGTCTCCGTACGCCTGGCCGAGACCGACCTCGCCCGCACCACGATTCGCGCGCCCTTCTCTGGCACTGTTGTGAGCCAGGAAATCCAGCCCGGCGAATATGCCCAGGCCGGCAGCCCGATTGTCCGCCTTGTCGATACTGTACATCTTGAAGTCTCAGTTCAGGTTCCGGCGGCTTCAGTGGTCGATATTGTTGAGGACCAATTGCTTCCGGTGATCGGCAAGCGTGACGGATATGATGCCCGTTTTCGAACACTTGTGCCGGTTGGAGATGCTGTCAGTCGCACAATGGAATTGCGGGCTGACGTCTCTGGTTCCGGCATGATGGTCGGAGAACCAGTACGGGTGAGGATCCCGATCGCACGCCCACGCACGTCGGTCGCCGTGCCGCGTGATGCCATTGTCCTGCGCGCCAATTCGCAATTTCTGTTCGTCATCCGCGATGATGTCGCAGTCCGTGAAACCGTCGAGACGGGCGTGTCCCAGGGCGATCTCGTCGAGGTGGTGGGCATCCTTGATGCAGGCGAGATGGTGGTTACCCGCGGAGCTGAACGTCTGCGCGATGGACAGCCGGTGAATATTATCAACTCCAACGCCTCAATAGACGCCGATGTTAGCAGCGCACTTTAGGCGCTCATCCCGCCTCAATCTACTTTGACAAGGCCTACTTGTTGCGGTCTTCTCAGGGCGGAAGG
>CBDUKI010000055.1:0-11480 GCA_965367765.1 uncultured Henriciella sp. | reverse complement strand
CGCGCCCGGACAGATATGCCCCGGTTAGTGATTTCGGGTCGGCTATCACCTCTTCGGCGGTGCCCTGGCTGACCACTGTGCCGCCATGGATGCCAGCGCGCGGGCCCATGTCGATGACATGATCGGCGGTCAGGATCGCGTCCTCATCATGTTCGACCACGATCACCGAATTGCCGAGGTCGCGCAGGCGTTTGAGGGTCTCGATCAAGCGGGCATTGTCGCGCTGGTGCAGGCCAATGCTCGGTTCATCAAGCACATAGAGCACGCCGGTCAGGCCAGAGCCGATCTGGCTGGCCAGGCGAATGCGCTGGCTTTCCCCGCCCGACAGTGTGCCAGAGGCACGCGACAGGGACAGGTAATCCAGCCCGACCGCATTCAGAAAGATCAGCCGGTCATTGATCTCCTTCAGGATGCGGCTGGCAATTTCCTGCGCCTGCGAACTGAGGCTGTCATTGACCTTGGCGAACCATTCGCCTGCCTCACGGATCGAGAAGCTGCTGGCATCGGCAATGTCGAGCCCGCTGACCCTTACCGCCAGGGCCTCGGGGCGCAGGCGCTTGCCCAGGCAGGTTGGGCAGGCAGCGGCCGATTGGTATTTGGCAATCTCGTCGCGCGCCCACTGGCTGTCCGTTTCGCGGAACCGGCGCTCCAGATTGGGGATGACCCCCTCGAATGTCTTGGTCACTTCATAGCGGCGCAGGCCATCATCATAAACGAAGTCGATCTCTTCCTCACCCGTTCCGTGCAGGATGACCTCATGGACCTTTTCCGGCAGCTTGTTCCAGGCTGTCTGGAGGTCGAACCCGTAATGGTCGGCCAGGGCCTGTAGGGTCTGGGTCTGGTACGGGCTGGCCTGCTTGGCCCAGGGCGCAATGGCGCCGTTCATCAAGGTCAGGTCACGGTCAGGGACGACCAGGCCGGGATCGATCTTCAATTGCTGACCCAACCCGTCACAGGTCGGACACGCCCCGAACGGGTTGTTGAATGAAAACAGGCGCGGTTCAATTTCCGGGATGGTGAAGCCGGAGACCGGGCAGGCGAAATTGGCGCTGAACGTGATCCGTTTCGGCTCGGTTTCGCCTTCGGCCAGGTCAGCAAACTCGCCCACGGCGATGCCATCGGCCAGGCCAAGCGCTGTTTCGAAACTTTCGGCCAGGCGCTGCTCCATGCCCTCGCGCACGACGATGCGATCGACCACGACGTCGATGTCATGCTTGTATTTCTTGTCCAGCGTCGGCGGGGATTCCAGGTCATGAAACTCTCCGTCGACCTTGACCCGCTGGAAGCCGTTCTTCAGCAGCTCGGCAAATTCCTTGCGGTACTCGCCTTTGCGCCCGCGCACGATGGGTGCCAGCAGGTAGAGCCGCGTGCCTTCTTCCAGCGCCATGGTGCGGTCGACCATTTGGCTGATCGTCTGGCTCTCGATCGGCAGGCCGGTGGCGGGCGAATAGGGAATGCCGACCCGGGCCCAGAGCAGGCGCATATAGTCGTAGATTTCCGTCACCGTACCGACGGTCGAACGCGGATTGCGGCTGGTTGTCTTCTGTTCGATGGAAATCGCCGGTGACAGGCCCTCAATGCTTTCGACCTCGGGCTTCTGCATCAATTCCAGAAACTGACGCGCATAGGCACTCAGGCTCTCGACATAGCGGCGCTGTCCTTCGGCGTAGATCGTGTCGAAGGCGAGTGAGGACTTGCCGGAGCCGGACAGGCCCGTGACAACGACCAGTTGGTTGCGTGGGATATCGACGTTGACCGATTTCAGATTGTGTTCCTTCGCTCCGCGCACGCGGATGAAAGGGGATTCCAGAGAGGCCATGAACTGCTCAATGCGTTGTTTATGTCTTCAAACCCGGATGTATGGCCAGAGTCCAGATCAAACTCAAGAACAATATGTGAACATTGTGCATCAAGGTCTCGTGATGCCAGTTCTGGCGGGCAGGCAGGGGCACCAAACCTTGTCACGCAGATCATGTACAAATGGGGAACAAAGTCTTGACCTTGCGAACACTTGTGGATAGTCAGGTTCCTTCGCAGACAGGTGCCCTAAGAGCCTGTATGCGATAGGAATCGGAAGCCAGGAACGGAGAACGGAAGATGGCAGGATCAGTGAACAAGGTCATTCTCGTCGGCAATGTCGGCCAGGACCCGGAAGTCAGGCAGTTTCAGAATGGTGGGCAGGTCTGTTCCTTCTCGCTCGCGACATCTGAAACCTGGAAAGACAAGAATACCGGCGAGCGCCGCGAAAAGACAGAATGGCACCGCATATCCGTGTTCAATGAAGGCCTGGTCCGGGTCATCCAGAGCTATGTCAAAAAAGGCTCGAAGCTCTATATCGAGGGCCAGCTCGAAACCCGTAAATGGCAAGACCAGAACGGCCAGGATCGCTATTCCACCGAAGTCGTCCTGCGCGGTTTCAATGCCGTTCTGACCATGCTCGACAGCCGCAATGAAGGTGGCGGTCGCTCTGCCGGGTACGACCAGGGTGGATATGGCGCGCCGAGCGGCGGCCCGCGCCAGATGGAAGGCCCAGCCCAGGATTTCAGCCAGGATTTTGACGACGAGATTCCGTTTTAGGGTAGCGGTTATCCGTGTCCTGATTGAATGTCTGGATTGCTGCACGGCAAGTGCAGCGATGCC
This sequence comes from uncultured Henriciella sp., assembly GCA_965367765.1. Classification (GTDB taxonomy): domain Bacteria; phylum Pseudomonadota; class Alphaproteobacteria; order Caulobacterales; family Hyphomonadaceae; genus Henriciella. The sequence continues at coordinate 8,840 of CBDUKI010000055.1, read as the reverse complement.
ACGCAGCTACAGCGCGAATCTTGTCAGCCTGAGATTTGTATCTTGGCGCTGCGCCTGCTAGTAAAAACACTAGCAATTGCGGGCGATTCGGAGCCTGCGTGATGAACAGAAAGTCTGACTGACGTGAGCGACGAAACGACCCCGCCAGAAGAGCCTGAAATTCCAGCTTCGCCGGACGCCGAAGGCATTGATCCGGTCAGCATCGAGACAGAGCTGAAACGCTCTTATCTTGACTATGCGATGAGCGTCATCGTCAGCCGCGCGCTGCCAGATGTGCGCGATGGCCTCAAACCGGTTCACCGCCGCATCCTTTATGCGATGCAGGTGAACGGCAACACACCTGACAAGCCGTACAAGAAGTCCGCCAACATTGTCGGGGCCGTGATGGGTAACTATCACCCACATGGCGATAGCGCGATCTATGACGCCCTTGTGCGCATGGCGCAGCCGTTCTCGATGGGGCTGACCCTGGTCGACGGCCAGGGCAATTTCGGCTCGATCGACAATGATCCGCCCGCTGCCATGCGTTACACCGAATCGCGCATGACCAAGGCAGCGCAATACCTGCTGGCCGATATCGACAAGGATACAGTCGACTTCCAGGACAATTATGACGGCTCGCAGCAAGAGCCGATGGTCCTGCCCGCGCAGTTCCCGAACCTGCTGGTCAATGGCGCCAGCGGCATTGCGGTTGGTATGGCCACCAATATCCCGCCGCACAATCTTGGTGAGGTGGTGGATGCCACTCTGGCCATGATTGACGATCCTCTGATCGACGATGAAACCCTGCTCGAGATCGTTCCGGGGCCGGATTTCCCAACCGGTGGCTTGATCCTCGGCCATGCTGGCTCTCGCAAGGCGCTGCTCGAAGGGCGCGGCTCGGTCTTGTTGCGGGCGCGGACGGATTTTGAGGAGATGCGCAACGGGCGTCAGGCGATCATTGTGTCCGAAATACCCTACCAGGTGAACAAGGCCGCGATGGTCGAGAAAATTGCCGGCCTGGTCCGCGAGAAGCGGGTCGAGGGCATTGCGGACCTGCGCGATGAGTCCGACCGGCACGGCATTCGCCTCGTGATCGAGATCAAGAAGGATGCCAGCGCCGATGTCGTGCTGAACCAGCTGTTTCGCTATTCTCAGCTACAGACCAGTTTCCCGGCCAATATGCTGGCCTTGAATGGTGGCCGCCCGGAGCAGCTGAACCTGCGTCAGATCCTGCAGGCCTTCATCGCCTTCCGCGAAGACGTGGTTGCCCGGCGCACCAAGTTCGAGCTGAACAAGGCCCGCGACCGGGCCCACGTCTTGGTGGGCCTGGCCCTGGCCGTCGCCAATATTGACGAAATCATCCGCATTATCCGTCATGCCCCCGATCCGGCTACGGCGCGCGAGCAATTGCTGGCCAAGGCCTGGCCGATCATGGATATGGGCCCGCTGCTGGCGCTGATTGCAGACCGGCGTACCCGCTGGGACGGGGAGGAAGCGATCTACCTCTCTGACGAACAAGCCCGCGCCATACTTGACCTGCGCCTGCACCGCCTGACGGGCCTCGGCCGTGACGAGATCGGTAATGAAGCCAAGGGCCTGGCCGAAAAGATTGCAGACTATCTGGCCATCCTGCGCTCACGCACGCGCATTCTCGACATCATTCGGGGCGAGTTGAACGAGGTGAAGGACAAGTTTGCCGTTCCCCGCCGCTCGGAGTTCACATTCGGCGATGCCGACATGGATGATGAAGACCTGATCGAGCGCGAGGACATGGTGGTCACGGTCACGCATGGTGGCTATGTCAAACGCACCCCGCTCTCGACCTATCGTACGCAACATCGCGGCGGCAAGGGCCGCTCTGGCATCTCTATGAAGGACGAGGATTTCGTGACCCGCCTGTTCACGGCGGACACGCATACCGAAATCCTGTTCTTCAGTTCCGAGGGCATGGTCTACAAGGAAAAGGTCTGGCGCCTGCCAGTCGGCTCACCGCAATCGCGCGGCAAGGCCCTGGTCAATATTTTCCCTTTGTCGAAAGACGAGCGGATCGAAAGCGTCATGCCGCTGCCGGAAGACGAAGAAGCCCGCGCGTCGCTGGATGTCATGTTCGCCACGCGCTCGGGCAATGTCCGCCGCAACAAGCTGTCAGACTTCATCCGCGTCAATCGCAATGGCAAGATCGCCATGAAGCTTGATGAGGGGGATGGCATCGTCTCGGTCAAGATCTGTAGCGAGAAGCATGATGTCTTCCTGACTACGGCGCTCGGCCAATGCATTCGGTTCCGCGCCGATGATGTTCGCGTTTTCGCTGGCCGCAATTCAACCGGCGTGCGCGGCATTCGCCTGGCCAGCGACGACCTTGTTATCGCCATGGGCATACTGCGCCATGTTGACGTCACCAGCGCTGAAGCGCGGGCCTATCTCAAGCATGCCTCGGCTATGCGCCGGGCGGCGACAGGCGAGGAAGAAGACCTGTCAGACATGGATGAAGGCGAAGAAGCCGTCGAAGAGGCCGCCCTGTCAGCTGAGCGGATTGCCGAGCTTGGGGCGGCAGACCAGTTCATCCTGACCATTGCAGATGATGGCATGGGCAAACGAACATCAGCCTATGATTACCGTGTCACCGGGCGCGGTGGCAAAGGTCTTGTCGCGTTGAACATCTGGGGCGGGAACAAGAAAACCGGCCCGATCAAGAAGATCGCGCAGTCTTTCACCGTCGAAGATAGCGACCAGGTCATGCTGGTCACCGATGCTGGCCAGTTAATCCGTACGCCAGTTGACCAGATCCGCGTTGCTGGTCGCGCCACATCTGGTGTCTGGGTCTTGCGCACCAAGACAGATGAGCGGGTTGTCTCTGTGGCACGTCTTGTCGATGACAGTAAAGACGATACAGATGAGGTTGATGTAGCAGAATAGCGTCCAAGCCGCTTGAACGGGGTGGATGCGCGGAGGAAATCATGGAGCGCGTAGGGCTGTATCCCGGCACTTTCGACCCGGTCACGATGGGCCATATGGACATCATCGGGCGAGGCATGAAGCTGGTCGACCGGCTGATCATCGGGGTCGCGGTGAGCGAAGCCAAGAAGCCGCTCTTTTCGCTCGATGAGCGCATTGAAATGATGCAAGAAGAGTGCGGTCGCCTCGAAGGCCCCAACCGTGCGGTGATCGATGTGCGCCCGTTCGACAAGCTGCTGATGCACTTTGCCGAAGAGGTGAGCGCCAACATCATTCTTCGCGGCCTACGCGCGGTTTCAGACTTCGAATATGAGTTTCAGATGACCGCAATGAACGAGCAACTGAATCGCGAGATTGAAACTGTCTTCCTTATGGCCGATGTTCAGCATCAGGCCGTCGCCTCGCGCCTGGTAAAGGAAATTGCGCGGTTTGGCGGTGATATCACGCCGTTTGTCACCAAAACGGTGAAAGAGCGATTGCTGGAGAAGTATCAAAAATGACGTGGCGTACCCTTGTAACCGGATTGGCCTGTGTGGGATTTGTAGCATGTGCGGGGGCCGAGACGGACCTGGGGGAGGCACCTTCGGCAACATTGGCCGATGTTCAGTCTGCGCCTGATAACTGGCGCAGCGTCGATCTCGAGAATGTTGTGATCATGGACACGTCAAAAGGCGAGATCATTTTTGAACTCTTGCCGGAAATCGCGCCTGTCCACGTTGAACAGTTCAAGACCTATGTTCGCTCTGGCCTGTATGACAACACCACGTTTCACCGCGTGATCAAGGGGTTTATGGCCCAGGGCGGTGATGTGCAGAGCGCACATGGTGCGGAGGTCATGCAGGGCCCGATGGTGGCCGAGTTCACGGCCCGCTGGTCGCCGAGCGAGCGCCCGCTGGATCCGGTCGGGCCGATCGATTCCGCCACCAACGGTTTCTATAAAGGCTTCCCGATCCAGTCGGTCGCCCAGTTCATGGCTGAAATGTCCTATGACGGTATGGTCAAGACCTGGATGCCGCACTGTCCGGGCGTCCTGTCGACGGCGCGCACGGATGAAGAGGATTCTGCTGACGCGCAATTCTTCATCATTTCCGAAGATGGCCGCCATCTCGACAAGCAGTATACGGCCAAGGGGCGCGTGCTGAGCGGAATGGATGTCGTCCTGTCGATCAAGCTTGGCCCAGATCCTAACGGCTCGCCAATTGCCAATCCGGACGTTCTGCGCTCGGCCCGAATGGCTGCTGACCTGCCGGTTGAAGAGCAGCCGAGCATCTATGTCCAGAAAACCAGTACGCCAGAATGGGCGGCGCTTCTGAGCGCGGCTGACAATGCTGGTGCGGACATTTGTGACCTGCCGGCTGTGCCTGCCGTTATCGACAGGGGCTAATCCTGACAGATCTCTCCGCTTTCGATTTCGAGCTGCCGGACGCCAATATCGCCCTTCGCCCTGTCGAACCGCAGGATGCGGCGCGATTGCTGGTTGTCCATGGTGATGGCCGCCTCGAAGATGCGCAGGTTCGCGACCTGCCCAACTATCTTTCGGCAGGCGATTGCCTGGTCTTCAATGATACGCGGGTGATCCCCGCCGCCCTGAAGGGGGTGCGGCCAGCGCGGGATGAGACCGGTGCTGATGTGCCGGTTGATGCCAATCTGGTCGAGCGGGTTGATGGCCTAACCTGGAAGGCCCTCGCACGTCCTGGCAAACGGTTGAAACCTGGCGACCCGATCATATTCGGCGAGGGGTTTGAGGCCGAAGTCATCGAAAAGACGTCGGATGGTGAGACCGTGCTTCGGTTTAATCGGTCGGGCGAAGCGCTGGATGCCGCCATTGAGCGCTTTGGCGCAATGCCGCTGCCGCCTTATATCGCCAGGCGGCGCCCCGCAGACCAGAGCGACCGGGAAACCTATCAGACCAGCTTTGCCGGAGAGGAAAAGCGTTCTGTCGCCGCCCCGACCGCCGGCCTGCATTTTACACCGCGCCTATTGTCTGAAATCGAGCGCGCCGGACTGGTGCGTGAAACTGTACGGCTCCATGTCGGGCTAGGCACCTTTGCCCCGCTCAAGGCCAGCCAGATCGAAAGCGGGCGACTGCATGAGGAGTGGCGCCGGGTCAGCGCGCAAACGGCTGCGCACCTGAATGAAATCAGGGCCGCTGGGCATCGCTGCGTAGCGGTTGGCACGACGGCCCTGCGGACGCTGGAAAGCTCTGCGACGCCAGATCGGCAAATCCATGAAAGTTCCGGGCCGACGGATGTCTTCCTGCAACCTGGTTACACGTTCCGGGCGACCGATGCGCTGGTCACCAATTTTCACCTGCCGCGCTCCAGCCTGTTCATGCTGGTCTGTGCGCTGATGGGCACCGGGACCATGCAAGCGGCCTATGCCCATGCCATCGCGCAGGGCTATCGTTTCTATTCCTATGGTGATGCTTGCCTGCTTCTGCCCTAGAGCGCAAACCGCCCGCCCGCGACGGCATAGGCTTGTGAGCCGCGGGTCAGTACCACATCCTCGGGCAGGATATCGCAGGGCGACAGGTCGAAGCGCCCGTTCAGGCGCGCATATAGCGGCGCGAAATCGGTATCGACCGTGGCCCGGAACAATTGTTCGTAGCTGTCGATGACGAAATAAGTCTGCTGGAAATCGTCAATGCGATAGTCAGTACGCATCAGGCGTTCGAGATCGAAATTGATCCGGTTTGGCGAGGGGTCTTCAAGCGCGAATACGCTCTCGGCAGCCGATGACACGATGCCAGCGCCATAGATACGCAGGCCGGCATCGGTCTGGATCAGGCCGAATTCCACAGTGTACCAGTACAGGGCCGCGAGGTTCTTCAGCGAGGCGTGACGCAGGCTGCGCAGCCCACCTTCACCATAGGCTTGCATATAATCGGCGAACACCGGATCGGTGAGCATCGGCACATGGCCGAACACGTCATGAAAGACGTCGGGTTCCTGGATATAGTCCAATTGCTCTGGCTGGCGGATGAAATTGCCCGCCGGAAAACGGCGGTTGGCCAGGTGGTCGAAAAACACATCATCCGGGACAAGCCCCGGTACGGCAACGACGCGCCAGCCCGTCAGGGCTTCCAACTCGTCGGAGATGACCTCGAAATCGGGAATGCCGCCGCGGTGAAGGTCCAGCTTCTCCAGCCCGTGCAGGAATTCCGGTGCCGCGCGATCAGGCAGCACTTCCATGATTCGGTCATAGAGCCGGTTCCAGACATCGTGTTCGGCCGCGGTGTAAGCTTTCCATCCTTGATCAATCGTCCAGTCGGAACGGGCACCGGGCGGGGGAGGAGAATAGTTGCTCATGCAACTAATATAGTACAAGAGTCTTCCAAAGTCTGTACACTTGCGGTCAAAATCGACCTGATTTTGTGGATCTGGAGACCGAAATGGCATTGAAACTCTATGATTATTGGCGTTCTTCGGCCGCATACCGGCTGCGAATTGCGCTCAAGCTCAAAGATGTAGACTACCTATCAGTGCCAATTGACCTGCACCCGGACGTATTGGCACAGAAGAGCGAGGCCTATCGCGCGCTGAACCCACAGATGCGCGTGCCCGCTATCGAAATTGACGGCGAAGTGATTGGCCAGTCCATGGCCATCCTTGAATGGCTTGAGGAAAAGTGGCCGACCCCATCGCTGTTGCCGCAAGACCCGGTTCAGCGCCTGAAAGTGCGGGCCTTTGCTGACACGATTGCCTGCGATGTTCACCCGCTCAACAACACGTCCGTGCTCGCCGTCTTGCGCGCCGAGTTTGGCGCTGGGGACGCGGCCATATCAACCTGGTACGCAGACTGGATCACGCGTGGCTTCGCAGCGCTTGAGGCGCGCGTGGCCGGTCAGGACACGCCCTTCCTGTTCGGCGATGCGCCAGGCCTTGCAGAGGTCTGTCTTGTTCCGCAGGTTTACAATGCCCGCCGGTTCAACGTCGATCTCAGCGCGTTTCCGCGCTTGGTCGAGGTTGATGCCAACTGTCAGGATGTGCCCGCCTTCGTCGCCGCTGCGCCAGAGGCTTGCAAGCCAGCCTAATTGCGCTGGTGAGCTTTCAGTACGTAACCCGCCTCTGTGCGCTCGAACATTGTTGGAATGTCGGGATGGGTAACCAGCATGTTGGACTCGTCCGGCTCCAGGTTCTGTTCAGAGACATAAGCGACATAGTGGGTGCGCTCATTCTCGGCGAACAGGTGATAATAGGGCTGGTCCTTGGCTGGGCGAACCTCTTCTGGGATCGCTTCATACCATTCCTCTGAATTGGCGAAGACAGGATCAACGTCAAACACGACGCCACGAAAATCAAACAGGCGATGGCGCACGACCTGACCGATCTGGTATTTGGCCTGACGGGTCGGAATGGCGTTGTGCAGGTGGCCTTCAGGTCTGGCGACCGGTTTCTCGACGCGTGGCTTCTTCGCCGGAAAGAACAGGCGGAAAACGCGTTGTATGAGGTTCGGTCGATGACTCATGCGATAAGTGTGTGCTACAGGATTCCTCAACAGACAAGATTTGGGCCGCACATGGCTGAAGAAAATGTGCGCGAGACTGGGAAAAGTCGCAGCCGACGCCCACAACGCGCGAGGGGAAGAGCGCCGCTTTATGCGGCGGTTGACCTTGGGACAAATAATTGTCGGCTGCTGATTGCCGCGCGAAAACGCGACAGTTTCACTGTGATTGATTCCCACTCACAGATTGCGCGCCTGGGTGAGGGCCTGGCTGCGACCGGGCGCATGTCCGATGCATCGATCGAGCGGGCCATGGACGCCCTGCACAAGATTGCGCGCAAGCTGAAGGCCAAGAAAGTGGGCCAGGTTCGCTGTATCGCGACTGAGGCCTGTCGACGCGCCGAGAACGGGCCAGACTTCATCCGCCGGGTGCGCGAGGAAACCGGTTTGACCTTCAAGATCATCCGTCCTGAAGAGGAAGCGCGCCTCGCCTTGATCGGCTGTCATAACCTGATCGAGCCGGATGTCAGCAATGTCCTGGTTGTCGATATTGGCGGCGGCTCGACGGAACTGTCGCTGGTTGATGCCGCGCCTGTGCAGGCTGACGGCCTGAAAGGCATGTTGCGCCGCCCGCCGATCCAGTCCTGGACCAGCCTGCCAGTGGGCGTGGTGACGCTGACCGAGGCGTTTGCGCACCTGCCAGAAGATGAGCGCTATCCGGCCATGTTGGCGCGGACACGCGAACTGGTCGACAAGTGGAAGCGCGCTGACCATATTCGCGACCTGTTTGAACAGGGCAAGGCTCACGCCATCGGCACGTCCGGTACGGTCACCTGCCTGACCGGGGTGCATCTCGGCCTGACCAAGTATCGCCGCGATGCCGTCGACGGTCAGTGGATCAGCCATGATGAGATGCTCGCCACCGTGGATAAGCTGCGCGAGGCCGGAACGGACGGGATGCACAAGTTTCCGACCATCGGGACAGAACGTGCCGGTTTGATGATGGCCGGTTGCGCGATTGTCGAGGCGACCTGGTCACTGGCCCCGGGCGGGCGGATGCGGATTGCAGATCGCGGCCTTCGCGAGGGCTTGCTGCTGTCGATGATGCAGGGGCCGAAACGTCGCAAGCGTGGCGGCAAGCGTCGCCGTCGCTCTGCCAAGGACACCGCGGCTTCGGGCCAGGCCGTGACGGGGCGTCAGGAGGTGGCCAATGGCTGATGATAGCAAGCGGCGCTGGAAAGGCCCTAAAGGGGGCGACAGCAACAAGGGCAGCTCGGGCCGGCGGACGGGCGAGCGCAAGATCATCGCTTATCGCGCCAAGTCCGAAAGCTCCAAGAAATGGATCGAGCGCCAGCTCTCTGACCCTTATGTGCAGAAAGCGAAGAACGAAGGCTATCGCGCCCGCGCCGCGTACAAGCTGCTGGAAATTCAGCAACGCCGAAAGCTCATCCGACGAGGCG